>NZ_JAZHOC010000063.1:0-152272 GCF_036553575.1 Methylobacter sp. Wu1
CAATTCTGCCATTTTTTAATGTCCTATAACCAAAGGCCGGCATCCAGCGCCAGCCGCACCCGGAGCAAGGCGGTTCGGGCCTGTGGCGTGAAGGCCGGCGTCAACAATTCCTTAGCCCAGGGCCAGATGGTCCAGCCTGAAGCTGGCTTTAACAAGAAGCGGTTGTTTTTAAATTCTAGCTCAAGCTCATCTTTTTAAAAAGAGCGGTTGCTATCTTCGGCAACGGCTCTCTGCGGTGTTCAGCGCGGCGGACGGGCTGAATGGCCGATCATGCGTATCATCAGCCGATAGGCAGGTTTAATGGAGCAGGCGCTATTCCCCGGCCAGTTCCTGTATGCGGTAAAAAACTGCGCCGTTTTCGCTCAGCACATCGGCCAGCCACGGCAGAACAGCTTCCATGTCAGGCTTCAATGTCCAAGGCGGGTTGATCACGATCATGCCGCTGGCGGTCATGCCGTGTTCATTGGTATCGGCCTGAAGGCCCAATTCAAACAACTGGATATTTTTGATGCCGCTGTTTTGAAGAGCCTGTTCCAGTTCTTTATTGCGTCTGCGTTCGACGACTGGATACCAGAGCGCGAAAATGCCGGTGGCAAAGCGCTTGTGCATTTTTACCAAGGTGTCCACGACGTCCTGATAATCGCTCTTCATTTCATAAGACGGATCGATCAAGACAAGGCCGCGGCGCTCGGCCGGCGGCAACAGGCCGATGCTGTTTTTCAAGCCATCTTCATGGAAGACCTTGATGCGCCTGTCCCTGTCAACGGCTTCCGCCAGTAAGGCGATTTCCGTCGAATGCAGTTCGTATAAAAACAGCCGGTCTTTGCTGCGTAATAAATGTTGTGCGATCAACGGCGAGCCTGGATAGCGCGTGAGCTTGTCCAAGCCGTTGAATTGCCTGATCAGCCCGACGTAGGCGGCAACGCTGGCCGGCAGGTCATGCCGTTGCCAGAGTTTGCCGATGCCGTTGTCGAATTCCCTGTTTTTCAGCGCAAAGTCGCTGTCCAGTGCGTAAGCGCCGGGACCAGCATGGGTATCGATGCAACTGAACGGCTTGTCTTTTTTCCTCAGGTATTCAAGAATCTGGATCAGCGTCAGGTGTTTCAGGACATCGGCGAAATTGCCGGCATGGAATGAGTGGCGGTAACTGAGCATAAGGAAAGATTTATAAGGAAATGCAATGGCTGGCAGGAATTCTCAGGCCACTTTTTCAAAAATGGTCATGCCGATTTCAAACGCAATCAGCCAGATGATAATCCATTCCAGTTTTGAAGAATGTCTGTGCTTTTGCTCGTCGGCCAGCATTTCAAACAGTTCATGGATGGTTTCGAGTTTTTTGGATAACACTTCGATGCGTTGCGCTATTTCCAGGTATTTGGCGGCAACGCTGTAAAAAGGTTCATATTCCGGGTATTCCCAAAAAAAATCGGGAATATCGAGCAGGTCGTAGTTCAGGATGATGTCGCTTTTGGTCAGGAACAGTTGGCCGCGGATCTTGGCTATTTCCTGGCGGTTCAACTTGATGCGGCCATTCTGGGCCAGCGATTTCGGAATGTAATTGGTATTGGTGATGGTCCTGAGCGCGTGGGTTTCAAAAAAGGCCAGCTTGATCGATTGCGCCATGCCCTGGGACAATGAAAACAGCAGGATGGGATCGGCAGACTCGATTTCGATATGGTCTTCAATAATGCGCGTCGTCGAGCAGTTGAGCGCGTAGGTGAAGTTATCTTCCTCCACGATATCGAGCGGGTTATCCGCATGTTCCAGCAATAAACGATGGAGCCGGGCCTGCTGCTCCGGATCGATGTTCCAGTGCACGACGGCTCCATACGCGAAAATAACCGACAAGGCCTCGTGATCCTCAACCAGCAATGCACCTTTAATAATCCTGACCTGTTTCGATTCGGAAATTATTTTTGATAACGCGGCAATATCGAAACGCTGCGCCAGGCAGTAGGCCACACATTTCTTGATGGAAAGGTTTTCAGTCATGCGGCATTCTCTAAAGCTCAGCCAGGGCAGGGGATATGTACATCATCAGGCCTGACCGGTGCTTCTCCTTGAATTAAGTTGATTTATTCGGTTATTTTAACCAGCCATCCGTTTTCAGCCTCACACCTTGGCGATTTGGCGTTGACCTTGACGTTAACTCTGGCGGTTACATTTTTCAGCTCGGCCGGCAGTTTGCCTTTTATCAGATAGAAGCTGTCTTTATCTTCGCCAGTGATTTCCACCGGGATCGTTTTTACGGTGACCTCGACTTGATCGGGGCTCTGAATGCCGGTAACCATGAACGAAAATTCCGCTTCCGGCGCAACGGTGGCCATGTGGCCGGGCTGGAATTTGCTGAGACGGGCTTTTACGCAACCCGCCGCGCCACCGCTGCCGGTACCCGGCGTATGGCCGGCATGGCCGCTGGCTCCGGCTATGGCGTCGGTCATGTTAAATAAGGAAAGACTCAATAAAACGACGAGCAAGTTTGGTATTCTCATGATTTCCTCTCTAATTATTATTAATCAGCATTCAAGCGATGCTGTGTTACAGCCACAAAACCTGCGTCGGCACGGATTTCCGTCGGCGGATGCATGACGTCCAACACGTCTGCTTTTTTGGGGCGATGGGTTCGATTATAGAACATTGGCGTAGTCCTGCTCCAGTTGCCGGAAGCTCATCGATGACATAAAGCGGCTGAAGCTCAACCAAGCCGACAGCCCCATCAGGTCCTTGAATTGCGGCGGCAGGAAGCGCGGCGCGATGACGGTTCCTTCTTCAACCAGATCGACCAGCACCCTCATATCCTCGATCATGGTCTTGCCGCAAAACAGCAGCGGGATGCGGTCGGGCTTGCCCGTGCTGACCGCCAGCCGCATGAAGTTATAGGTCAGCACGAAACCTTTGATATAAGTCAGGTCCTTGGTGAAAGGCATGCCGTCCGCGCTGCTGCCTCTGAATACCCGGCTGCTCAGCGTGTAGCTTTCTTCCGGGTCCAACCCCTTGTCCCTGAAAAAATGAAAGATATCCATGAAGTCGGCGCCGTCTTCGGCCAGCGTAATGGCGCGCACACGGTTGATCAGGCGCATCAGCCGGTTAGGGGTGGAGCTGAAGGTCAAAATTTCCATCAACACCGCCAGTCCTTCCTGCGTGACCGCGGACGAAGGCGGGCCTTTGCCGAGAAACGTACAGTAAGGCTGAGCCAGGCCGTTCAGCGTCGTGCCCAGGTGCACCCAGACCTCATGCACTTCAAGTACGCGCAGGTCGCGCATATTGAACAGGGCATCCGCGCGCAGCTTGACGTAATCGGTGCCGGCGGCGGCATCGGCGACGATGCCGTCACTGATCATCGCGCGCAGGCCATTGCCCGGAAACAGATTTTCAATTCTTTCGTTGAGGATGCCTACCGCTTCTTTTGCAGTGATGGTCTTGGGCTCTTCATTCAGGAAATCCAGTTTCAGCAATTGCGACAGCGTTGCTTCCATCATGCTGCCGAGATCGGCGATCGTCGGGTCGCCGACATGGAACACATCGCGCGAGGAGCCGTACAGTTCCTGAGAAATATCGGAGAAGATGGGCGTGCCCCGGGACTCCAGCATACGCACGACGGACTGGTACTCGCGGCAAATCCGGCGCATGATGACGCTGAGCGGATTGAGCTGGCCCAGCTTGCGCGACAAATCCCGCTCGATCTGGTAAAACTCGCGTTTTTTCTCGGTCGGATCAAAGCCCAGAGGGCGCTGCAGATAATAATCGGGCGTTACGAGCGGCGGTTTCTTGCATTTGCCTTCAAAAAAAGCCTGCTTGATGCTGTCGTCCCATTTGGTCGCATCCAGAATGCGTATGGGCTGCTGGGCCTTGACGATACGGTCCGAAAGCATTTTGACTTCAGTCAGATAAGCCGAAGGTTTAGTGGTTTTTTTACTCATCCAATGTTGGTAAGCAGTGAAATGGCCGGAAAATTCTCAGGGCTTAGTTATACCAGTAACTGAGCCACGCCCAGTATATCAATAGATTGATAAAGCCCAATGGAATTCCGATGCGGGCAAACTCGAAAAAGCCCAGTGTTGCTTCGTGTTTCTCGGCATGCTGGATGATGATGACGTTGCTGGCGGCGCCCAGGATCAGGAAATTGCCGGCTACCGTGCTGCCGGCTGCCAGGGCCATCAGCGAGGCGGCATCCGTATGCGTCAGCATGGGCAGATACAACGCGACCAGCGGCACATTGGAGACCAGCTGGCTGAGCGATGCGCTCAGCAGCATGATTGCCGGCACGGTCGTCAGGTCTATCGCCAGATCTTCGACCTGCCGCTGCATGACGCCGGTTTGCCAGACGCTGGCCGTCAACACGAACATCGCGGCAAAAAACACCAGGGTCGCCCAGTCCAGACTCTTCAATAAGTGCAGGCGGGCAGGACTCAGCAATACCGGCGGCAGGGCGGCGATCAAAGCAATATGGCTCAGCTTGATCTGTATCAGGCTGTGCAAGCCGACCAGAATGATTTTGACGATGATCAGGCCGATCAATAAAAACAGCGAGATGCGGCCGAGTTTAGCCAGTTCCGGGTCCAGCAGGCCGACGGGATTATGAGTCAGCGGCAGGCCATTCCTGAACT
Source organism: Methylobacter sp. Wu1 (assembly GCF_036553575.1). Classification (NCBI taxonomy): domain Bacteria; kingdom Pseudomonadati; phylum Pseudomonadota; class Gammaproteobacteria; order Methylococcales; family Methylococcaceae; genus Methylobacter; species Methylobacter sp. Wu1. Next base: position 4,608 of record NZ_JAZHOC010000063.1, read on the forward strand.
CGTCCCGGTAAACCCATCGCAATAGTAAATAGGTGACGATCAAATTGATCAGCGTAGGCACGGCCAGGGCCTTAAAAAATGTCTGAAAAGGTGCCGGTAATTCCGCATGCGTGGCAATGAGCAGATTCTGCGGATTGCCGATAGGACTCATCACGCTGCCGAGCGTGATGGCGTAGGCCAGCGTCAGCAAGAACAGTTTGCCGCTGAGTTTATGTTCTAGTGCTAATCGCAATACGAGCGGAGTACCCACTATGGCAAGCGTGTCGTTCATCAGCAGCGCCGAGCTGAAGGCGGCGCCGAACAGGATGCCCAGAAGCAATTGCTGCGCCGACCTGATCCGGTTGAACAAGCGATAGGCCAGGTAATACAGATAACCGCTGGCGACCAGTGTCTGGCCCACAATAAACATGCCCAGCAAAAACAGCATGACGTCGAGGTCTATCGCCCTTAAGGCATCGAGCCAGCTGATTTCGCCAAAGGCCAGTACAATCAAGGCGCCCGCAGTCATCGATTGCCAGATTTTAATCGTAAATCGGCCGATTTTCCGCACGGCGATTAATAAAAAGACTATGAATAGTACAGCTAAAGATAAGTTCATTAATTTTTATGGTCTAAGCGTGATTATCAACTCAGGAGGCATTTTACAGCTTAAGAACGGGCAATCGAATAACGACCTTTCCAATTTAAGTACGAATACTTATTTAAGGTTAGTTTAAGACTTGCAAAAAATAATGACATCTACAGCGGTACAAAAGACAAAACATGAACAGACAGATAGAAAGCCTAGATATTGATGAGGGCGGTTTTGCAACATCAAGGCGAAGGTTTCTGAAGACTATGGCATGTGGTTCTTTGCTGACATTGAGTGGTACCGGAATCGCAAACGCGGCAGCCAGGCGCCTTCCTTCGCATAAATCGCTTTCCTTACTACACGTCTATACCGGCGACAAGCTGAAGCTGACCTATTTTGAACAGGGCGGCTATCTGAAAGACGCCCTGCTGGAAATCAATTATCTGCTTCGCGATTATCATACCGACGACGTTCACCCCATTGATCCGGCATTGCTCGATCAGTTATATGATCTGAAACTTGCGCTCGGAATCAGTCAGCCTTTCCAGATCTTTTCGGGCTATCGTTCCCCGCGTACCAATGCCAGATTGCGCCGACAAATCCGTGGCGTCGCAAAGCACAGTCTGCACATGCAGGGCCGGGCTATTGATATTCATGTGGCCGGAATGGATATGCGAAGAGTCAGAAACGCAGCGCTCGCCATGCGCCGCGGCGGAGTCGGGTATTATCCACGCGCCGATTTTGTGCACCTGGATACGGGCGATTTCAGGTCGTGGTATAAATAGGTATCGGCCTGTTTTCGTGTCTGCCTTAATGATTCAATAACTCATGTTACGCAGTTGGTTGAAGTTAGATCGGTTTAATAAAGTGTCGCTAGCGCGACGGTTGTGTTAATCGGGTTTATCGCACCCGAAGGCGAGATCCTTGCCTTTAACAGCCTACCGCAGCTTTTAGGGGCGGTGCTCGGCGCAGCAAACGGGATGAAACCACCCATGCGTAACATATGTTGGATCAAATCCAGACTTTCAGGCATGAGTCGATTGGTTGCGCTTATCTCACCAACTGGACCGGCTCCGGACCATTGCTGATGAAAAGCAGCTGATCGGACAGGTCGGCCGGTTTTTCAAGCGCGCCCTGTAAAACAGGGTCCTGATCATAAATATCCTGATAGAACATCAGACTGTCATGTTGATCGAAGAAAGACGTCGTATAAAAGAACAGCACCGGTACCGGCTTTTTCAGGACAACGTGTTGCGTTTTAGGCGTCTGCATGGCTGTCTGTATGGTTTCCTTGCTCCACCCTTCCTGGCCTTTCAGAACGAACTCGGCCAGCTGCTGAGGATTTTCGACCCGTACGCAGCCGTGGCTGAAATCCCGGCGCGATTTGCTGAATAAGGCATTGGCCGGCGTGTCATGCAAATAGACATCGCTCTGATTGGGAAAAATGAATTTTACTTTGCCCAGGGCGTTCTTATTGCCGGGGCGCTGCCTGGCTTTTAATGTTCCCTGTTTCAGTTGCGCGATGGAATTGTCGGCAAACGGGACGGGCTTGACTTCATTGCCGAAGTTGGGGACCAGCTCTATATGTTCTTTGGCCAGATAATTCGGATTTTTTATTAATTTGGGCAATACTTCGGTCTTCAGGATGCTATAGGGAATGTTCCAGTAAGGCATAAAATCGATAAAACGCAATTCCGCCATTAATACCGGCGTCTGATTCTTCAGGGCCTTGCCGACGACCACTTTCATGTTCAGCATATCGGCATCCACTCTGCCAAGCGCATTGAACGCCCATAATTGAAAAGCCGGAATATTGACGATAATAGAGGGCCCGGCCGGGAGCTCAGGCAGCCAGCGCAATCTTTCCATCGCCAGTTCAATTTGCGCTGCACGTTGCGTTAACGGCACGCTGAGCGCGGCGGCTGTTTCCTTGCCGATAACGCCGTAAGCGCCAAGACCGTGCCGGTACTGGAATTTTTTAACGCCTTCAACGATTTCACCCGTATAAAGCGATGTTTTTTGGGCTTTGCCGTTATCTTCGGCTTTATCTTCAGGCAGGTCGCCGATTGCGACCAAAAATTGGCGCAGCTCTTCGATTTGCGGCAGTTTATCGCCGGGGTGAATGGTTTTGGTGAGAGTCAGCTTATAGGGCCGGGATTCGGCAGCCAGCCGACGGTAAGCCGCTAAAGCCTGCTTCAGTTTTTGATACTGTTTTAATTTCGGCTCGACCAGTAAAGGCAGTTGGGAAACGGTATCCTGCGCCAGACTGTCCTTGATCAGCGTCGGCAGATCAGCCAGTTTTTTTTTCCTCAGTTTCAGGTTGAAATTGATGCCTTGGGGATTAACGCGGCCGTAATGCACATCGTGCAGAAAACGCAGCAGGGACAGGCTCAGCGCTGTATCGTACAGCGCGATTGAATTATACGCTTCCGGAGCCAGCTTTAAGGCCTCGGGCAATTTTTGCTGCAGCATTTCAGCATCATAATTCGCCGCGCTCAAGCCGTGCTCCGAAGCTTTTGCCAATAGTGCCAGGGCGTCGACAATCTGTTTTTCCGAGCGTCCATGCCCTAGCCATAAGGGCTGATAGCGGGCGATCTTATAAAGATTCTCAAGATCCTCCGCACGATTGAGAAAGCCGGAGCGTTTCAGATATGGATGTTGTTGGGCCGCTATAATGGCCTTGATTTCTTTTTCCATGCCCGGCGGCTGGTCGGCAACGGCTTCGGCATGCAGCCACGGAGCAGGCAAGGCCAGGGACAACAGCATCAGCAGCCGGCTTGCATAGCGCAGGCTCCACAGCTTTAAATCGTTTTTTGGCGGGAATTCGGGAAGGTGGAAAACAGAACTAATCCTGTGATTGTGACCGCTCGCTGATATTACCGGATGCATGCAATGTAACGCCTAATTTTTTTAACTTAACTCTTAATGCCTCACTGAAGCATTAATACTGCCGACAAGCTCAGCATTTTATCACAGAGCTGGCGCGCGGCGGTCATTAATGAGGCAATCAGAACTTAAGAAAACTTTGCTAACCTACTGCGCTAATGTTTTGCAAACTAGCGCTCAATTTTAAATAGTGGCTCGAAGTCGGGCTGATAATGATGAGCTTTCTGGTAAAATGGTTAAAGAACGCGCTACAAAATGAAGCATGTCGCTCGCTCCAAGATGTTATGACCTCCTATTCATTCTCTCCTAGCTGTAAATAATTCTTCATGAAAAGTATGGATTCTCACGCCGTTGCCAGTTCAATGGCTCATAATTTACTGTATTTATTGCTGATCCTCTGCCTTGGATCGTCTCCCGCCTGGGCTGAAAAAACGGCGTCTACGCCAAGTACGGGACAAAAAAACAGCAATTCCAGCATTACCTCGGATGCGCTGCAGGCCAAGATTGATTCATTGAATGCGCGGCAAGACCTGGATGCCGCCTTGAAAACGAATGTGCTCAAGCTCTACCAGTCTGCGCAGGATAATCTGGCCAATACCGAAGGATTCAATAACCAGACGGCCGGGTTCAAGGAGGCCGTCAGCAAAGCCCCCGATAAAACGAAAAAACTGCAAAAAGACATTGATCAGTTTCAGCAAAGGCTGTCTAAACAGAAAATCGAGGATTTCGGCAACATACCCATCGAAGAGCTGGAACAGCGGCTTATTCTTGAGAAAGGGAAAATCAGCAGTCTGGATGAGCAAATAAAAAACCTGGAAAACGAGCTTGTTTTGCAAAACAGCCGCCCGCAGCTCATACGGGAAGAAATCGTAGCGGCAAAACAGGATCTTGAATCGACGCAGAAGAAGCTGGAAGTACCCGCCGGCAATTCTGTTTCAAAGCTCGAGGCAGAAGCCTGGCAGATGCAGTTGAAAACGCTGATCGAGTCGCGCACGGCTGAGCTGAAAATGCTGGATATCGAGGCGATCAGCAATCCGGCCAGAGTGGAACAGCTCAAAGCCGAATTACAGCTGCTGAATATGCAGAAGGCTGCGCTGGTGCCGGTTGTGGCTGCCATAGAAGATCTGGTCAACGAGAGACGGCAGCAGGAAGCGCGCGAGGTGCAAGAAGCGCTCAGTCAGGCTGAAAAGGCGGTCGCCGGCAAGCATCTTGCAATTCAAGCCTTCACGCGCGAAAACATCCAGTATAGTCGGGATTTGCAACTCATTACCGGCAAGATTGACAGATACGGCGAACAAAAAAACAGAGTGGATGAACAAGCCGCCGACATCGGCAATGACTTTAAAAGCGCCGAAAAAAAAATCAGCCTGGCCGGCTTGAGCCCCGCGCTGGGCAAAATATTACGCGAGCAGCGGCGCAATCTGCCGACCGATGGTCAGTTTGCGCTGCAATCGCAGGCAATCCAGGATGAGACGGCTTTAGTCAGTCTTGAGCAATTCAAGATTGAAGACCGGTTGAAAAAGCTCGCCGATATTGATGACGAACTGCAGGCGATTATGGCGCAGCAGGTCGATGCGGCGTTGCCGGCCGATCAACGCATGATGATTCAGGCCGAATTGCGCATGCTGCTGGACAGACAGAAAGAATTGCTGAATAAATTATCGGTGGCCTATACGACCTATCTGCGCACGCTGGGCGATCTGGATTTCGCCAGGCGGCAGATGATCAAGCAGGCCGATGACTTTGCGGTCTATCTGGACGAACGGCTGCTGTGGGTGCCCAGCTCCCCGTCGATCAATCAGGATTTTATCGTCGGCCTGTATCATTCGGTACAGTGGCTGCTGTCGCCGTTCAATTGGCTGGCCGCGCTCAAGGATACCGCCCACATCGCCTTGGAAAATCTGTTTCTGGCTGTCATTGCCGTATTCGGTCTGGTCGTTTCCATATTGGCCAGAAACTGGGCAAAGCAGCAATTGGCGGCCGTTTCCGAAAAAGTCGAAAAAATTTACACGGATAATTTCAGCTATACGGTGCGGGCTCTGGGCTACACACTGATTCTGGTGTTGCCGCTGCCGCTGTTTCTGTATTACCTGGGCTGGTTTTTGAACAGCCATGCCCATCTTGCCGATTTCAGCAAATCGATCGGGGCGGGGTTGCTGGGCGTTTCCATTCCCTTGTTCTTTCTGGAATTTTTTTATCGCCTGTTCGCCTCCAAAGGCATCGCGAGCAAGCATTTCCAGTGGCAGAAAAGCACAGTCAGCTTGCTGCGCAACCAGATTGCCTGGATGCGCTTTGTGCTCCTGCCGGCTGTGTTCATTATTTATGCGACCGAGGCGTCACAATCTTCAAGCCACAGCGATAGCCTCGGCCGTCTGGCCCTCATTGCTGTCATGACGGTTCTGGGCATGTTTATGAGCAAGACACTTCATCCGTCGAAAGGATTAATAAAGGATTACATTGAAGCCCAGCCTGACAAATGGCTGCCCCGGCTGCGCTATATCTGGTATCCGGCTATCATCCTGGTGCCTGTCATCGTGATCGGTTTTGCCGTCGCCGGCTATTACCAAAGCGCAGTAGAGTTGCAGCAGAAGCTGATCGTAACGCTGCGGCTGCTTTTTGTGTCCGTTATCGTGCACCAGATGGTTTTGCGCTGGCTGACGCTGGTCAATCGGCAGCTGGCTCTGAAGAACGTCCGGCAAAAACGCAAGATTGCGGCCAGCGGCGCGAAGCATGCGGTAGCGGGCGCGGAAGACCCAGTGCTGCCCACCGATGAAGAGCTGATCGATATCCCTAAAATAAACGCCCAGACTACGAAGCTTCTGAACGTTTTCATCGGTTTCGCCATCGTGATCGGCTTCTGGATGATCTGGCGCAATATCCTGCCGGCGTTCTCGTTCCTGGATAACATCGTGCTTTGGCAGCACAAGGTTATCGTCGAAGGGCAGGAAAGCTATCAACCGATAACGATGACCAATGTGCTGCTGGCCGGACTCTATGCTTTTATCGTCATCGTTTCGGTGCGCAACTTTTCCGGTGTGGTCGAGTTATTGATCTTCAGGCGTTTATCGGTAGCCGCGGGCAGCCGCTACGCGATCAATCAGCTGGCCAAGTATGTGCTGATCTCCATCGGTTTTCTCGGCGTTGCCAATGAGCTGGGCGGCAGCTGGTCGCAGGTGCAGTGGCTGGTAGCGGCGCTCGGTGTCGGTTTGGGTTTCGGCCTGCAGGAAATCTTCGCCAACCTGGTGTCCGGCATTATTTTGCTGTTCGAGCGCCCCGTACGCGTCGGCGATACCGTGACCATTGGCAATGTCAGCGGTAAAGTCAGCCGCATCCAGATGCGCGCGACCACGATCATAGACGGGGACCAGAAAGAGCTGATCGTGCCCAACAAGACCTTTATCACCAGTCAGCTGGTGAACTGGACCTTAAGTGATGCGATCACCCGGGTGGTGATTCCGGTAGGCATCGCCTATGGCTCCGACGTCAAACTGGCGCATAAAATCATGCTGGACACGGTGCGTGCCACGCCGCTGGTCCTTGCGGACCCCGAGCCGAGCGTATTGTTCGTCGGTTTCGGCGAGAGTGCGATGGATTTCTCCATTCGTATTTTTGTGGGCGAGTTGGCAGACCGACTGCCTGTCACGCACGATCTGCATGTCCGGCTTGAACAGGCCCTACGCGAACACAACATAGAGATTCCTTTCCCACAAAGGGATATCCGTGTGCATTCAGTTGAACAGGGAAAGAAAGTTGTTAAAGCTCAAAAAGTTGTGAATGCTGAATAAAAGAGATTGAGGCGGGATGGCCAGCCGCCGCGAAACCGGATGTGTTTCACGGCGGATAGCTTGATGGATTGGCGGCCGGGTTTGTCAACCCGGCCTATGAAAGCTGCTTACGCAAGCTGCCGGTAATTGCCGCAATAATACAGCAGCGGATTGCCCGGACGGCAAATCGTATCCTGCACTTCGCCGATAATGATCCAGTGCGTGCCGGCGCGGACTTTTTCAACAACCCTGCAATCCAATGACACGATGCTGTCAGTCAGGATGGGCGAACCTGTTATGCCAGGCTCCCAAGCTGTATTTTCAAAACGTTCTTTCTGACTGCTGCCGCCTGCGAATTGATTGGAAACGTCCTGTTGTTCTGAATTCAGCACATTGACGGCAAAGCACCGGCTTTCTTCAATGCCGGCGCCGGTATCGGCCGAATCATTGATGCACACCAGTATTTGAGGCGGATTGACCGACACGCTTGAAAATGCGGTGACGGTCATGCCTTGCACGCCGAATTTTTCAGATTGAGTAGTAACGACAGTGACGCCGCTGGCCCATTGTTGTAGCGCTTTCTTAAAATCATCAGCATTGACAGGCATTCATTTCTCCGATTACTCGAGTTTGAGACGAGGCTCAGCATTTAAAGACAGTTTAATCATTATGGTACAACATTTGGTCATTATTGTTAAATAATCGGGCATGCGTTCTATTGATTGCATCTTTTTGGGAAACAACTAAGGCCGGCGCCGTCAGTCCTGCGTCAATCTGCCGGTCAATTCTTCAGGGCTGAAGTCATCCACGCTGATGGCGGCTATTCTGGCCTGTTCGGCGGCAGCGATCAAGTCCGCTTCCTGCGGCGTGATGATGTTCTTCGCCAGCGCTTCAGCAATCACTTTGGATTGATCGCCTTTGGACAATTGCTTGTGCAGTTGAGCGACGCGGATTTTGGCTTCCACAGGCGCCGCCGCCAGTACGGCTTTAAAGGCGACCTCGATGCGGCCGGTTGCATCGTCGGGGTTGCCGTTGATGTAAATGCCGTCGGTCAAGCGGTCGCGCATCGCTGTATCGGCAAGCAGCAGCGAGGCCGTTTTATGCGCCAGTTTGTCATTGGGCGGCCCATAATGCTTGCCGATCGGGAAGGTAATCAAGCGCAACAGTATGGCCACTGGACGCATCGGCAGCTTCCAAAGCACGGCCAGCAGGGATTGCTGAGTCCGGTGCAGGGTATGCTGGCAGGCCCAATTCAGCAGGGGCGCGTCGTCAGCGGGAGAGCCTTGGTCGTGGTAATGCTTGAGCACGCAGGAGCACAAATACAGATTGCTCAGGACATCGGCAAACCGGCCCGAGATTCTTTCACGGCGCTTCAGCGAGCCGCCCAGAGTAAACAAAGCGAAGTCGGCAACCAGCGCGAAATTGGCGCTGAGGCGGGCGATTCGCCGGTAGTAGCGTCGGGTCATGCGATCGCCGGGCACACGCAGAAAACAGGCATTGGTAAGCCCCAGCCAGAAGCTGGCAGCCATGTTATGCATGAAAAAGCCGATATGCCGGAGCAGAACCTCGTCGAATTGCTGCAAAGCCTGCCCGGACGGCGCCTGCTGCAAGGCGGCCATTTCTTTCTGGATGAACGGATGGCAGCGGATGGCGCCCTGGCCGAAGATCATCATCGTGCGGGTCAGGATATTGGCGCCTTCGACGGTAATGCTGATCGGAATGACCTCATAAAACCGGGCCAGATAATTGCGCGGCCCCATGCAGATGCCCGAGCCGCCCTGGATGTCCATGCCGTCGTTGACGATGCGGCGCATGCGTTCGGTCAGTTCGTATTTGACGATGGCCGAGATCACGGACGGTTTTCTGCCGTAGTCCAGGGCGGCTGTCGTGACCTGGCGCGCGGCATCGAGAATATAGGTCTCGCCGGCCATGCGCGCGAGCGGCTCCTGTATGCCCTCGAATTCGCCGAGCGGCAGATTGAACTGTTTGCGGATGCGGGCGTAAGCGCCGGTATTGCGGCAGACGGATTTCGCCGTGCCTACGCTCAATGCCGGCAGGGAAATGGCCCGGCCCGTGGACAGGCACTGCATGAGCATTTTCCAGCCGTTGCCGACCTGTTCGACGCCGCCGATGACCCAGTCCATCGGAATAAATACGTCCTTGCCCCAGTTGGGGCCGTTCTGGAACGCCGAATCGAGCGGGAAATGGCGCCGGCCGATCGAGACGCCGGGCGTGTCGGTCGGAATCAGGGCCACGGTGATGCCTCGGCTTTCCTGATCACCGATCAACTTATCCGGGTCATAGAGCTTGAATGCCATGCCCAGCACAGTGGCGACCGGGCCCAGCGTGATATAGCGTTTTTCCCAGTTAAGGCGGATGCCCAGCACTCTCCGGCCTTCGAATTGGCCGTAGCAAACGATGCCGGTATCGGGCATGGCGCCGGCATCGCTGCCGGCATGCGGGCCGGTCAGCGCAAAGGCCGGGATTTCTTCGCCCGATGCCAGGCGTGGCAGATAATGGTTCTTTTGCTGCTCGGTGCCGTATTCCAGCAGCAATTTGGCCGGGCCTAGCGAATTGGGCACCATGACCGTGACGGCCGCCGTGGTGCTGCGGCTGGCCAGCTTCATGACGCAGGCCGAATGCGCCGTGTTGGAAAAATCCAGCCCGCCGTATTGCTTCGGAATGATCATGCCGCAGAATTTGTGTTTTTTGATGTAGTCCCAGATCTCTTGGGGCAGATCCTGGCGGTTGTGCGTGATGTCCCAGTCATCGAGCATGGCACAAAGCGTTTCCACAGGGCCGTCCAGAAAAGCCTGCTCTTCCTCGCTCAGCCGCGCGGCCGGCAGGTTCTGCAACACTTTCCAGTCCGGATCGCCCGAGAACAATTCCGCATCCCACCAGGTATTGCCTGCTTCCAGTGCTTCGCGTTCGGTCTGCGACATGGTCGGCAACGCATCCTTCATCCGCTTGAAAATCCTGGCGGTGATGATCTGCCGTCTCAGCGGCGAGTAATTGATCGGCACGGCCAGAAACAAAAAGCCTATCCATAACACGGCATTCAGTAAGGGCAAATTGCTTAACAAGGTATAAATGCTCAGCAGCAGGGCGATAGCGATCGTCGACTTCAGCAGCGAGATTTTGTAATAGGCAAGCACCCCTAGCAGGATGAGCAGGGTGAGTAACCAGAGCATTGTTGTTCTCCTCGGTATGGTATAGATGCGCATCGCCGCAAACTTAGCGGGCAATGCGCAGTTTATCGGCGTCTAATTCCTTAACGGTTTGCCGGTCTTCAACATATGATCCAGTCTTGCCAGGGTGCCGGGCTGCCGCACCAGTTGCAAGAATGCTTCCCGTTCCAGCGCCAGTATGTCGCCTTCCGTCAGCGGTGACGTGATATCGGCGTCGCCGCCGCTCAGGACATAGGCCAGCTTGTCGCCGACTTCAACGTCGTAATCGGTGGCTTTGCCCAGCAAATGCAGGGCTTTGACGCCCATGCTGAGCATTATTCCGGTGGTCTTTCCCGGCATCGCATAGACGCAGGGCTCGGGCGGTCGGTAATCCTGTTTGAGCTCCAGCGCTTTAGCCTTGGCATCCGCCAACAGGCGGCTTTTATTCATGGTGATGCCGTCGGTGTGCGCCAGGAACATCAACTCCTTCGCGTCCATGGCCGATTTCGATACCCTGGCCATGCCGATGGTTTCGAAGGCTTTGACAATCGGCGGAATGGGGCCGCCGGGCCGTTTGGGAAACTTCAGCCAGCGGCGCAGGTATTCCTTGCAGCCGCCCCAGGCTGGAATCAGACCGACGCCGACTTCCACAAGACCCATATACAATTCGGCATGCGCCTGTATGGCGTCGCAGTGCAGCAATATTTCGCAGCCGCCGCCCAAAGCCAGCCCCGACGGCGCGCCGACCACCGGAAAAGGCGCGAATTTCAGGGCCTTAAAGGTTTGCTGGCCCTGCAGCAGCAATTGCTCGACGGCCGACCAGTCGCTGTTGTGAATGGCCTGCATCAGCAAGGTCAGGTTGGCGCCGGCGGAAAAATTCTCGCCGTCGTTGTGGATGACCAAAGCGGCAAACTCGTTGCTGACTTTTTCGATGCTCTGCCGGATCAGCGTCATGGTGTCCATGTCGAGCGTATTCATCTTGCTGTGAAATTCCAGGCAGGCGACGCCGTCGCCGATATCCCACAGGCTGGCCGACGGATTGACCAGCACGGGCGGCTGCCGCAATTTTACGTCGGACAGCAGCAATACGCCTTCTTCTCTGCGGACCGGCCGGTAATCGCCCGACAGATCGGCAAACGTCAGCTGGCCTGAGCTGACCTGATACAGGGGCCGTCCGGCAGCCAATAGCGGCGGCACCTCGCGGTTTTCCGCGCGCAGCTTGTCGACGAACCAGCCGACGCCGATCTGGTCCAGCAGTTCAAACGGTCCGTATTGCCAGTTGAAGCCTTCGCGCATGGCCGTATCGACGGCGACGATGTCATCGGCAATCTCCGGCACAAGTCCTGCGGCGTAGCTCAGCGTCCTGGACCAGACTTGCCAGGCATAAAGCGAGGCCGGGCCCGAGCCTGACAGCAGGGCACGCAGGGGCGACTTCTCGATCGCGCCCACGGACTCATGCAGATCGTCGGCCTTGGGCTTTTCGGCCGGATGATAGGTTCCGGTTTCAAGATCGAGCGCTTCCTTGACGCGCTTGCCGCTGGTTTCGTTGAGCCGGTAAAAGCCGCCTTTGCCTTTTCGGCCGGTATAGCCGTCCTTGATCATGCCGGCGACCCGATCCGGCAGCCGGTTGACCCGATGAAAGGCATCGGCCTTTGGCAGGGCCAGTTCCATGCCTTTCAGGATATGCGGAATCAGATCCAGGCCGACCAGATCCAGCAGGCCGAAGATGCCGGTTTTAGGTATGCCGAAGGGAGTCATGACAGCATCGGCCTGTTCGACGCCGAGATGCCGGTCCATTGCTTCCAGCAGGCCGCATTGCAGCCAGTACACGCCGATGCGGTTGCCGATAAAGCCGGGCGTGTCCTTGCAAATCACGCAATCCTTGCCCAGTCTGGTATCGGCGAAGCGGCTGACCATTTCAGCCAGTTCGGGCCGGGTATGAGGGCCTGCCACCAGCTCCAGAAGCCGCATATAGCGGGGCGGGTTGAAGAAATGCGTGATCATGAAACGCTGCGTGAAGCTTTCCGGCAGGCCTCGCGTCAGCAGCGCCAAAGGCAGCGTCGAGGTGTTCGACGAGATCAGGCAATCGTCGCGGCAGACGGCCGTCAATTTCTGATAAAGCGATTGTTTAATTTGCAGGTCTTCAATGACGGCTTCGATAACCCAGTCCACATCAGCCAGCCAGTTGAGATGATCCTCGACATTGCCCGGCGTGATCAGGCGCGCATTGTTTTTGTGCATCAGCGGCGCGGGGTCGGCTTCAAGCAGTTTCTTGATGGCCGCTTCAGCGATGACATTGCGGTTTCTGGCGTCTTTGGGAACGATGTCGAGCAGATAAACAGGCACGCCGGCGTTAGTGATGTGAGCGGCGATACTGGCTCCCATGACGCCGGCACCGATGACGGCGACTCTTTTGATATCCATCAGATTGCCTCCAGAATGGTCGCGATGCCTTGTCCGCCGCCTATGCATTGCGTGGCCAATGCGTAGCGTTTGTTTTCGCGTTTCAGCAGACTGGCCGCCTTGCCGGTGATTCGGGCGCCCGATGCGCCCAGCGGATGGCCCAGCGCGATGGCGCCTCCATCCAGGTTCAGCTTGGATAATGGAACCGGCAGGGCTTTCAGGACGGCCAGTGTCTGCGCGGCAAACGCTTCGTTCAATTCGACGATATCGATATCGTCCAGCTCGAGCCCTGCTCGCTGCAGGGCTTTGGCGGAGGCGCCGACTGGGCCGATGCCCATGATTTCCGGCGCGCAGCCTGAAACGGCGATCGACTTGATTCGGGCCAGTTTGTCGAGGCCATGCGCATCGGCGTATTCCTCGCTGCAGACCAGCACTGCGGCGGCGCCGTCTGTGATCGGTGAAGAAGTGCCGGCCGTGACGCTGCCGTTGGTCTGAAAGGCGGGAGGCAGTTGCGCCATGGCTTCCATGCTGGTACTGGTGCGGATACAGCCATCCTGGTCCACGATGCCTGAGTCCGGCGTGCTGATCGGGATGATTTCATCGGCAAACCGGCCTTGCCGCTGGGCCTCGGAGGCCTTTTGCTGGCTTAACAGGGCGAAAGTCTCCTGGTCGGTGCGCGATATGTCATATTGCCGGGCCAGGTTTTCAGCGGTATCGCCCATGCTGATATAGGCCTCGGGCAGTTTCTCGAAAAGGGCCGGATTGGGCATGTAGTTGTAGCCGCCCATCGGAATCCGCGTCATCGATTCAACGCCGGCGCAGATGAACGCGGAGCCGGCATTCAGCTGAATGGCGCCGGCGGCGATATGGATGGCTTGCATGGATGAGCCGCAGAAGCGGTTGACCGTCATGCCGGCGACGGAAATCGGCAAGTCGGCCAGATTGACGATCAGGCGGGCGACATTGAGCCCTTGTTCGCCTTCGGGAAACGCACAGCCCAGAATCAGGTCTTCGAGGTCATGCGGGTTGACGCCGGTTTTCTCGATGAGCCCTCTGACAACCTGGGCTGCAAGATCGTCCGGTCTGACTTTAATGAGGCGGCCTTTATGGGCGGGCGTAAACGGCGACCGGCAATACCCAGCAATAACGACGTTTTTCATAATCCTTTCTCCAGTGGATAGGCTTAAGTTCTAGCGGCTCGATTCCGGCAAGGGATACAGGTTAAATTTATTAATTCTTCTTTGACCTGACTCATCCTTATTGGTTTCATCGATGCGGCCGGCCATGAAATCATCGATCATTTCCCAAGTGTTGCCCAGGTTGTGCAACAGGATGCCGTGGCGATCGGCATTGATGATCTTGAGCTGCTTGCGGGGCGCCCCGAGTTTTTCGAAGAGTTCTTGCGCGCTTTTAACGGATACGATAGGGTCCTGATCGGCATAAATGACCAGCACGGGGGTATTGATAAGGGGCAGAACCTCATCCATGTCCTCAATCAGCAGGCGCAGTTCATACAGACTTCTGATCGGCGTATGCCGGTAGTTGATGGTCGGGTTTTCCGGTACGTTTTCGATAAACCGTTTGACGCCCTCATAGGCCGAAACCCAGCCGACCAGTTTATTGGTGCCGTGCAATAAGGGCACGAGCATAAAGGTCGAATTGATGAATTTCAGCGGCACGGCGATCGCTGTGATGCCGATAATTTCCGCGTGGTTTTCCGATGCCAGCTTAAGCGCCATCGCGGCGCCGGTGGAAAAACCGGTGACGAAAATCCGCTTGCAGTGCGCTTTCAGTATGTTGAAGCCGCGCTGCACGGACGAGTACCAATCCCGCCAGCTCTGGTCGCGCAGCGCATATGGCGAGGAGCCGTGGCCTTTCAGTCTGACGCCCATGACCGTATAGCCTTGTCTGGCCAGATACTCGCCATAGCTTCGGGTTTCGGCCGGACTTGCCAGCAGGCCGTGTATCAACAGCACGCCGATGCCGTTACCGTGTTCGGGCCGCAGGAAAAACGGCATAGGATCGGCCGTGGCCGTTTCCTGCTCATTGATGTCGTCGAAATGGGCTTTGCTGTACAGATGCCGCTCCCAGCTCAAATCACGGCGTTCGTCATCGAAATGCCAGGCGGCCAGTTTTTGCGGGTCGACATGATCATGCTCGGCCATGGCCTTGACCATGGTCTTGCGGACGGCGGTTATCGGTTCGGCTTCGTTATCATAAACGGCGATCAGGTTTTCCAGCCGGATGTTGTCAAAGTCATGCTCTTCCTGCAGTTTGGGCAAAAACTGGTAGTAATCCTCGTATTCGAGGATGAGCCCGTTTTTGATCGCCACAGAAATGAATTGCTCGAAGCGTTTGCTGGTGCCGGCGATCAGATCGCTGTAATCGGCCGGGTTTAAAAGGCTCCTGTGCAGGTTGATTTTGGTGTTGTTCTGCAAATGCTTGACAGCGATATACAGTATCGTGAAAAAACGCTGGCGCTCGATCTGCTGCTGGCCGGTCTCGATGCAATGCATGATCAGCGTCGAGGCCAGGTGGCTTAAATTGATCGTGACATTGGCGTAGATTTCCTCCATGTACTGGTTGCGTGTGGCGGCGGCGCTTTTTTTGAAATACGAGCCCAGCATTTTCTGCTTCCAGTTCCTGGGCCTGGCATGCAGTGCAAACACTTCGTCGAGCGTCCTGAATTCGGAGGCCACCAGGCCCAGCAGATAGCGGTTCCACCAGTGCCAGACTTTATAGGGATCGACCGGCGCGCCCATGCGGACATCCATGTCGGTATTTTTGAGCATGATGTTGCCTTCGATCAGCAGTTCCTCGGTCTGGCGCAGATTCAATCCGTCTGCGAACAGTTCGACGCTCGTCAACAGCAGATTTTCATCGGAGCGGATCGGATAAAACGTGATATTGGACGGTATGATCAGGGTTGGCTTGAGCGCGGCGGTCAGCAGTTGATCGAGGCTGTCGAGGTGCAGGTCTTCCTTCCAGCGTAATAATTGATCATAGTTTTTGTCGGTGTAGGCATTGCGGATCGTGGCTTTGAAGGCCTCCAGCCCTTGCGCCAGCACGGCGGGGCCGGTGTGATGCTTGCGCCTTTCGCCGGTCAGCCGCGAATAAACGCTGTAATGGCCTTTATGGTCCATGACCCGGCGGTCCTTGACCATGCCGCCTTCGGGAAAGACGATGACCTTGCGGCCGCGGAGTATCTGTTCGGCAAGCAGAGGGAACAGGCGCGGATGATCATGGGGGAAAACGCCGACGTTCCTCAGGTAGCGGGCCAGCACCGTGTCGCCTTGAAAGAATTCACCGGAGGCGATGGCGCAGCTGTAGGCGCCGGTTTTCTCGTAGATCAGATATTGCGGGATAAACGTTTCAAAGCGCGAGAAATGGTTGAATAAAAAGATATCGCCTTGTTGAACCTGGGTGTCGGCATGGAGCTTAAGCTTGACGCTCAGCATTTTTTTGACAGAGCTGAATACCTTGACCGATCTTTTATAGAGTGCGGTATCGATATCACTCCAGTTGTCGGGATAAGGTGCTCTGGGCATGGCCTTATTCCTCCGGAGCCGACAAATCGAGGAAGTGCTTGGTCACCGGCACCGCCTTGGGCGACCGGCCTTGCTTAGGATCCTCCAGTTTCAGCGTATGGGTGACAACAGGGGCTCTGTCGGCGATCGGCGTTATCTTGACGGCATTGTCAGGAGCCGCTTTGACTGCGCGCACCTCGGCCGCATTCGCTCCGGCCGTTGCCGGCGCCGCGTTATCGGCATCCTCCAGGGCGGAAACTTCTTTATCTATATCAAAGCCATCCGCTTCCTGTACCGGTACATTGCCGTCATTGACCAGAAATTCACGGTGCTGCTGGTAGGAATTTTTAATGAATTCATAGCGGTCCACAGCCGCTTCGTCGATCATTTTTTCGGTCGACATCAAGCCGGCCCGGGTATCGGCGACATCGACCGCGCTGGAGGCCATCGATACGACATTGACCATGCCGCCGGAAAGCAGGAAGGCATAAGTCAAAGGGCTCAAGAGAGCGTCGCCAAGCAGGCCGACCGCATCGCGCGGCGAACTGGCGCCGGCGAACGGCAATACCAGATAAGGGCCGGAGGGGATGCCCCAATAGCCTAAAGTCTGGCCGAAATCTTCATCGTGCTTGGGCAAATCGATATGCTTGGCCACATCGAAGACTCCGACTACGCCGGCCGTCGTATTGACCAGGAAACGGCTGGCGTCCATGCCGGCCTGCAGCATTTTAAACTGCAGCAAATCGTTGACGGTGACGCCGATGTCGTTCAGGTTGCTGAAAAAGTTGGACACGCCTTCATCGACGGCATCCGAGGTTATCCACAGGTAACCTTGCGCCATCGGTTTTAAAATAACATCATCGACGTCGTCGTTAAATGACTGCGCGCCCCGGTTCCAGCTTTCCAATGGATCGTTCGGGCTGGTTTCACCGTTCTTGGCCGTGGTCGCGCAACCGCCTAGCGCACTCGATATAATCAGGCCGGCGGCTAACAGGCGGGTATTAAGAATGGGTTTTTGCATTTTGGTTTCAACCTGTTTTTTAAAATGGTTTTCTGGTAGTCGGCTCCAGTTAGTATACCAAGCATTCACACCCTATACCTCATGAAGGTTGTTTGTGCCGGGTTGGTTAACAGCCGCATCCTCCGTTAACTTTATGTCATGTGTCAAGGCATGCATCGAACCAGGTTTTCCACTGTTGATATTTGCCTTTTAAGGCATCGGCAGTTGCCGATACTTTTACCGATTTTCTTGCGTAAGCCGGCGGCAGACCGGCAGCCAGGATAGCAGCGCCGAGCAGGCTCGCCTCTTTTTGCAGCAGGTTGTGGACCTCCAGCGAACTGCAGGCGGCTATGCCTTGCTGCAGCGCCGGCACTTCGGACAGGCCGCCCGACAGATAAACACGGCCTATGCCATAGTTATGCCGGAAATCATCCAAGATGCGGGTTACGCGAAAAATGATGCCTTCCAGCAACAGGCAAGCGATCTGGCGTTCATCAAGACCATCGACAGGCGCCGAAAAGACAAGGCCGGATAGCTCGCGAAAATACGGCGCGCCCAGACCGCTCGGCTCGCAGATGCAGAACAGCTGCGCCGTTTCGGCCAGATCCTCCAGCCGGCAGTCCCGGTAAGGGTAAGGGGCCAATGCGGCGGCGATGGAGTTGATCGTGCCTTCGATGGCGATGTGCGTCTTCGAAGCGTTGTCCTTGTAAACCAGCGTCTGTAGGTAACCGTCCGTCTGTATCGGCTCCTGTTCAGGCAGGTAGCGGACCACGAAGCCGCCGGTGCCCAGATTGACCAGTGCTTCCGCACTGTCGGGCCGGAGGCTGGCGATTAGGGCGGCGGACTGGTCCGCGATATCGGCTTGCAGCGTGCAGCCGTTTTTCAGCGTCAGATTCAGGCCGGAAGAAGGCGTGATGGCCGGCAGCCAGTTCAAGGCAATTCCGAACAGGTCGCATAAAACCGGCGACCAGGCGGCCTGCCGGACATCCATCAACAACGTGCGCGCCGCCATGGAGACATCGGTTTGATGCCGGTCGCCGCCCGACCAGTGATAGATCAGGAAGCAGTCCAGCGTGCCGACGATCAGCTCGCCTTGCTCCAGGCCCTCGCGCAGCGGCGGACGATCCTCCAACAAGACGCGCAGCTTGGGCGCGAAATAATACGGCGTCAGGCGCAGGCCGGTCAGGTCTTTTATCAGCGGTTCCTGCGCTCGCAGCGCCTGGCAGCTTGCTTCGCCGCGTGTGTCCTGCCAGGAAATCAGCGGCGTGACCGGCAGGCCGCTGATCTTGTCCCAAATAAGAAAAGAAGAGCGCTGGCAGGATAAGCCCAATCCGGCGTTGCCGCCTGCATCGGCAAGACATTCATCCAGCAATGCCGTGGCGGTGGTCAGATAGGCCAGCGCGTCGCTTTCGCAGATGCCGTTCTCGCCCGTCGTGGTCGGCGCAGGGCGCGAGAGCACGGCGGCGAACTCGCCGTTATCAGCCAGTATGCCGGCCTTCAGGGCGGTCGTGCCCAGGTCAAGCGCGATAGTCGGAATCAATGAAGCAGCCATTTTTCGGTACACGTGTCGAGTTGATGGTGCATGGTGTCCTGGTCCCATCCCAATACCTCTGCGGCGATGCTGGCCAGGCGCTGCAATTCGGCCGGTGTCAGCTTCGCCAGGATCAGCAGCGGCAGGCGGCGCCGCAGCAGATCTTCCAGATGCACGACCATTTCATGCTGCGCACAGAAAATCAGGTCGGCCATGATGAACGGCAGGGTCGGCGTTATGCGCCGGGCCAGTTCAGGCTCCTGTTCGCACAGCTCGAATACGGCCGGCGTCCGGCTGCCGTGGCGGCGCAGCAGCCAGTGCGCGCTGAGGTTGTCGATGCCGAGATGCGTGGCTTTGTGTGAAGCGTCGGCGCACCATGGCGCATAGTCCGTATCAGGGCGCCAGGGAAAAGGTTTGCCGAAGGTCTGGCCGGCGGCGCCGATGCCTAATTGCTCGCACACCGCATCGACGATATGTTCGGCATCTTCTCGCGCCGAAGTCAGCTTGCCGCCGATCGAAGAAAGCAGGCCATCGGGGGCAATTTTTAATGTCCAGTCACGGCTGACGGCCGAAGGCGACGGGTCATCGCTGGGCTTCAGCACGCGCAGGCCGGCGTATCGGCCGATGATGTCGTTTTCAGTCCAATTTGTATTCCTGAGTACGCGGTTGGCCTCGGACAGCAGATAACGGATGTCTTCGGCTTCGACCCTCACATGCTCGATATCGCCGCTATAATCGGTGTCAGTCGTGCCGAGCAGCGTCAGCCCGTACCAGGGCATCATGAAAAACACGCGCCCGTCGGTTTGCGCGGTCAGCAGCAGGGCTTCGTTTTCCAGCACCTTCGGCAGGACCAGATGCACGCCTTTCGAGAGCCTGTAGCGGTTGTTGTCATGAAGGCGGGCCGACCACTGGCCGGCCGTGTTGACGATCCGGGCGGCGCCGACATCGGCCGTCTCGCCCGTGGCCTGGTCCTGACAGACGGCGCCGCAGAGCCGGCCGTCATTTTCCAGAAAACGGTTGACCCGGCAATAGTTCAGGCAAATTGCGCCGCTGTCCTGCGCACCGGCTATCAATTCCAGGACATAGCGGGCATCGTCGGTTTGGGCGTCGAAATAGGTAAAGCCTGCCGCCAGGCCGGTCGCCTCAAGGCAGGGGAAACGCTCGGCGAATTCGGCAGGGGAGTGGTATTGGTAAGTCTGGGTTTTCGGCATTGTGCCGGCCAGCAGATCATAAAGCAGCAGGCCGATTTTTAATTGCAGCGAGCCGATGCGGCTGTGTTTATAAACCGGTATGCCGAAACGCAGCGGCCAGACCCGGTGCGGCGCGGTTTTCAGCAACATCTGCCGTTCAGCCAGGGTTTTCCTGACCAGCTTGAAGTCGAGGGATTCCAGATAGCGCAAGCCGCCGTGGATCAGCTTGCTGGATGCGGAGGAGGTTGCACAGGCCCAGTCGCCCTGGTCGACAATGGCGACCTTCAGGCCGCGCAAGGCCGCATCGTAAGCGGTCCAGGCGCCGTAAACGCCGCCGCCGCAAACCAGCACGTCAACATTGCGGTCTTTAAGCTGCGAGAAATCCCGGTGCATAAATCACGCTTGTGTTTGAATCAGTTTCTATCATGACAATACAGACTCCTGAACTCAATGATCGATGCGAAGCGGTAAGGTAAATGCCTCACTCAGAAGCGGTAAGGTAAATGCCTCACTCATGGTTTTGGGCTTGACGAATTTTCGACCTTGCCAGGAAATGAAAATTCATAAAAAAAACGTTAAAAATCCGTTTGGGCTTTTGGATGCAGCGGAAATAATGGCTAGAGGTTTGTCATAGAAAATATCTGGCGCGTTGTTTGGGTTGAAAGCTGTGAATGTGAAAGAACGCCTGTCTCCCCATTCAGAAATTCAGCTTATTGGGTGTTTTGGCATGAGTCGGTTATGAGAATATTTTTTACCTTGCTGGTGCTGCTTGGACTTCTTTTGGGCATCGTCTTGGCGGTGGTCCCGCATCCCAAGGCGGTGTTATCGTTGATAACAGCCGATGCGCCGTTGACATTGCCGATTCCTGTGAAGGGATTGTCGCGCAAGGCGATCGCCGATTCCTGGGGCAATCCGCGCAGCGGCGGCCGGGAGCATAAAGGCATCGACATTTTCGCCAAACGCGGCACGCCGGTGCTTGCGCCGGTTTCGGGGCTGATTGTCGGCATCGGGCAGAACCGTCTCGGCGGCAATAACGTCAGGTTATTGGGGTCAGGGCTTCAGCTTCACTACTTTGCCCATCTGGACCGCTTCGGGCCTGTCAAACTATACGATTTCGTTCAGAGAGGCGATGTGATCGGCTACGTCGGCGACACCGGCAATGCTAAAGGCGGGCCGACGCACCTGCATTACGGAATTTATACCCATAACGGCGCGATCAATCCATATCCGTTGCTTGTGGCGGGGAATAAGTGAAATTTGGAATCGTGAAAATTGAATGAATGGGTTATGCAATAGTTCTGGCAAGGTACGCGATGCATACCCTACAAATTGAGGGCTGCCATTATCCCGTTTGTCGCGCCAGCGCGGCACAACCAGATCATTGCAACTACTGAACACGATACTGCACAAACACCCCAAAAACATGTTCGCCATAATTTTCCGGCATCGCATTCAGAAACAGATGATTGCCGATCAGCGGCGTGAGGCCGTCGTAATGCCAGTCCTGTATGGTGTTATGTTCATAACGATGATAGAAGCGCATCGATATGTCCTTGCGCAGATTCCATCTCAGGTTGGTTTCCAGAATATGCCTGTCGAAATTGATGACTGGGAAACTATTGCCGGTGGCCTGATTACGGATGTCCGGATTGGCGAAGGCCAGGTTGGATGCGGCGTCATAGTCAACATTAGTATTGGCCCAGTTGTATGAATAACATATGTCGATGTCGAACGGGTCGAACTGATAGCGGAATCCTAGTCCTATCATGTGGTTGATGTCGTCGACGGCTTCTTTCCAGGCTGCGGCATAAGGAAAGCGGCTGCCGCCGGCATAAGGATCGGCCGAGATGCCAATGTCGTTGATATTGCTGAGCTGGCTTTGCTGTTTCTGAAAACTGTAGAAAGCGTAGGCATTCAGCCGGGACGAAGGCTGATAGTTGCCTTCCAGATTGGCTGAGATGGTCCGGGCGGTTTGCAATCCGTAACGAGCGTCATAAACGTTGTTGGTCCAGTTGGCGGAAGCGATCAGATCCAGGTCGTCGCGCAGCAGAAAATTGGCCTGGGCCTTGATCCGGTGCTGCTGCCGGTCGCTCAGATCGTATTTCCTGAGATCGGCGAGCGTAAGCGGCGTGACGCCGTCGGTCAGCGACGATCTGAAGCCGGGCAGCGAGCCGGTATAGAAGGGTACGTAGGGGTTGTAGTCATAATCGCTGCCGTCCCGGGTCGAGTATTCGTAAGACAGGCGCAAGGTCGTCCAGGACAGCGAGCGGTTCGATAAATGGAATTTCAGATGGTTCTCATCGGTGCTGATGCGCTCGCGGTAGCTGGGTTCATGCTGTTCAA
The DNA here is from genome assembly GCF_036553575.1 of Methylobacter sp. Wu1. Lineage (NCBI taxonomy): Bacteria > Pseudomonadati > Pseudomonadota > Gammaproteobacteria > Methylococcales > Methylococcaceae > Methylobacter > Methylobacter sp. Wu1. The sequence continues at coordinate 26,990 of NZ_JAZHOC010000063.1, forward strand.
AATGATAGCCGAAGCCGGCCGTGGTCTTGTAGCTGAGCCGGTAATCGGCATCGAAGAACCAGTCCATGACTTTCTGCGAGAAGGGAATGCTGCGGTAATGAAACGGGCTTTGCGGCGTTGCCGGCCTGAAAACCTCGCCACCTTGCGCGCCGTCTTCAAGGATCATTCCGTATTGGTTGGTCAGCCGGTTGAACGCCGTATAATCGGTGTCATTGGCTTCGTTGTAATAGCGGAATTTCGCTTTCAGCGTCAAAGGATCCCACGGCGCCAGTTGCAGGCCCAGTTGAAACAGCCAGTTCGTAATCTCGACATCGGCGGTTCTTCGCGGCAGCGATGCGATTGAATTCCACTGATCCATGTTGATGCCGGTAAAGGTCTGTCCCGAGTTGAGAGTCGACGGGAGCAGGTCATCATTCTGATACATGCGCGACCAGGACAGCGTCGAGGTCAGCTGCCCGCGCATCGGCAGCCGGTAGGCGAGATCGCTCTTGATCTGGTGGAAAGTGTTGTCGGGATATAAATCGTAGCGGCCGCGTTCGACGATAAAGTTCGTGCCGGGAAGGTTGGTAAACGGGTTGTCGAAGGTCAGTTGGCCTTTGTCGTTGGCGAAGAACGAGCCGGTATAGTTCAGGTTAAGTTCCAGATCGGTGCCGGCATAGCTAAAACCGGTGCGTATTTCATTGGTCACATAGTCGATGGGCTCGATGGTTTCGACCATGCCGCCTGAGTTCGCGCCGGCATAGAACGGCGGCAGGAACGAGCCGCCGAAGGCCCGCCGGCCTTCCCGCGTTTCATGGGAAAAATCGGCGAAGAATTTCAGGCCCAGCGTCGGCGTATAGTTGAAGCCGATACGGCTTTCCTCCCGGTTGATGCCCAGATCGGGGTTATAGGCCGATGCCAGGGCCTGCCGGATTTGCTCGCTGCTGTTGCGGCCGGGAACGAGTCCGAGAGGCAGCGTCAGGTTTTCGCTGCCGACGCCCTGAAAAATCGTTACGGCATTGTCGGTATAGGTATGCGGCGTCTGGTTGAAAAAGCCGTTGATCCTGAAGGTGCCGAGCTGGCCTGTCGATAATTGATAATACTGATCGTCACGCCCGACGCCGCCGCCTTGCGCGTCCAGAAAATAGCCTTCGCGTTCCTGCCAGCCTGACAGCGAAAAGTAATTGAGCAAGGGCCCGTTGCGCCAGTCGCTGTAATCGCTGAATTTCGAAGACGATTTTCTGCCGCTGCCGAATAAATAGCCGAAATCCAGGCTGCCCCGGTATTGCCAGTCGTCATTGAGCTTTTTATAGCTTAACGGCTCATAGGGCGTATCGTACAGCAGGCCGCTCGGCGTTCTGGACGGTTTCTGTTTAACCAAGGAAAGCCCCTGCTGGGATTTGGTCCGGGTTGTATCGGTGCCCGTGGGATTGAGGTTGTTTCCGGGCGGATTGCCGGCGCCGATCGCCGATGAGGTAAAGGCCAGCAATGCAATAAGCAAAGCAGTACGTTGATCGCCTAACAAGCCGGCGCTGACAGCGGGCGGCATCGCCGCCTCGCTATCGATGGAAAAGCATGCCCGCGGCATGATTGGAGCCATGAATCTGGGCATGGCAGTTTTGGCAGCTTCGGTTGATAAGGCGCGCATCCGGATTGGAAGCCGACGCCAGATTCGCGGTCGTCATCAAATCGTTGGGATGGCCGCGGTTGGTATGGCAGGTCTGGCACAGGAACGGCCTGGTGCTGACCAGCAGCGATTCGTGATTGGAGCCATGCGGCTGATGGCAATTCAGGCAGCTTTCCCGGACCGGCGCATGCTCCCAGATGAAAGGGCCGCGCTTTTCCTGATGGCATTGATAGCAAACCTGATTGACCGTATCGGCTTTCAGCATCGGATCGGTGTTCGAACCGTGCGGATTGTGGCAGTCGATGCAGGTGACTTTGCCTTCGGGCAAGGGCATGTGCGAACGTTTTCTGAACTCGGCGCGCTGTTGCTGATGGCAGCTGTAACAGGTCTGATTGATGCCGTCCTTGCGCAGCAATCCTCTTTGCGAGAACTGCGCCATCGGATTATGGCAATCGCTGCAGCTCAAGTCATTCATTTGATGGACCGAGCCCGGCCAGGCGATGCGCTCCTTGCCGCTGTGGCACTGAAGGCACATGGAGTTCTGCTGGCTGACGGTCGCGCCTGACTGATGCGTGAACGCCATGATTTTCGATTTATCGGCAGGGGCCGATACGTGCTCTGACCCGGGGCCGTGACAGGTCTCGCAGCCTTCTACTTTCGGATTGTCCGGCGCGGCAAGATGGGGAATGCGCGCATGAACCGTATGGCTCCAGTGACTGTTTTCAAGTTCATGACAACTGGAACAAACGCTTGCTCCGACATACTGGGCATGGCTTTGCGCGGTATTGAGTTCCGGTTTCAGGGACGGCGGCGACAATGGCGAACAGCTCATTATCGCCGCCAGACCGGCGATTAAAGTTAAATAAACCAGTCTCATACGTGAGAAAAAATCCTGCATTACTTACTACCTTATTTACACACATAGCCTTATTGGCAGAAAACCGGCGATGTTCAGGTTTTATGCGGGTCCGGCATATCACTGTTGGATGGGGGGGTATTTGAGTAATCTGAACCGCAGCGGGTTAGATCCGGGTATCAATTCCATTTCAGCGCTTACCGGGGTCTGGCTGACGCCGTCTTTTATCATCTCTACATAAGGCAGAGTAATTAGACCGGTTTCAGTATCAGCATTCACGGCGCTGTCTGAATTGGTTGCGGTCAACTCAGCAGTTTCCAGTACGAATCCAAGCCCGGTCGGGCTATCCTGGAGCGGAATGAGCTTCAAGCCAGCCCTGAATTTTTGCGTGCCGACAAAAACGACCGGCAGGGTCAGCGTAGTGGTGTCATAAAAATAGGAGGCTGTCGTTGAAAGATTCGGAAAACCGGGCTCTTCTAAAATAAACTGCATGGGATCAGATCCTGCTATCAGCGTCAAGTAGGCTTCTCCCGTGCCCAAGCTGGTGCCGCCTTGCGTTACCTCTACCGAAGGTATCAGCACTTGCCCTGTTTCAGGGTCGAATGTCGCGGGATTGTTTGAAGAAGCCGTAGTCAGCTCAGCATTTTTCAATACGAATCCGTAGCCGGTTGGGCTATTGTTGGGCAGAGTGAGTCCGAGGGTGGCGTTGAATTTTTGGCTGCCGACATTGACGACTGGCAGTTTCAGCGTTAAACCGTCAAAGGAAGCGTTGGGAGCGACCGTTGCCGCAGCGAAAACATAGTCTGTGATGAGTAAAGAGAGCAGAATAACCAACGAGCTTTTTATCTTCATAGGTTCACCCTTGATATAGGCCTGAGATATAAAAATATGACACAGGCTATCTAACATAAAAGATCATTACATTGATTTTAATCAGATAAAAAGCCGATATTGAATATGAGTCTATTTTTACTGTCAGCAGGGTTTGTCATCATTCCGGGCAGAATATAATTGAAACTGGACAGTATATTTAAGAGGTTATGCTGAATTGCGGATTTTGGGAGAGCGGCGGCAATGACGGACAATTCATTGTCGCCGCTAGGCTGGCGGCTAAGGTTAAATAAATCAGTCTCATGCCTTATCGGCAGAAAACCAGCAATGATCAAATTCATTGCTGGTTTGATAGGCATCATTGCGTGATAGGCGTGTAGCTGGTTAAGCTGAACTGTAACGGATCGGAGCCCGGTACTAATTGCATTTCAGCGCTTACTGAACTCTCAGTGACGCCGTTTCGCTGTAGATTGATTAAAGGCAGGGTGACTATTCCGGATGCAGGGTCATAAGTCGCGGGAGTGTCCGAAGTTAGTTGGGTCAACTCTGCGGCTTCCAGTTGGAATCCAAGGCCGGTCGGGCTGTCTGAGAGTTGGATGAGATTCAGGATTGCACTGAACTTTTGCTCTCCGACATTGACGACCGGTATTGCCAGCTTGTTGGCGTCATAAGAGAAGAAGGCGACGGTTGGAATCTCTAAGCCGCTTTGTTCTAGGTTAAACGTCATAGGATCAGAGCCAGCCACTAATGTCAATTCGACATTCGTGACCTGATCTTGGACAGCGCCATTCTGTACCACATCCACCGCAGGGATGAGTACTTTTCCGGATGCGGAGTCATAAGTCGCGGCAGTATCCGAAGACTCCGTGGTCAACACGGCATTTTCAAGCACGAATCCAACGCCTGTCGGACTGCCTGTGAGCGGAGTCAGCCTCAGGGTAGCATTGAATTTTTGACTGCCGACATTGACCACCGGAAGTTTCAATGTTGTTCCATCAAAAGTGGCATTGATGGGGGTGTTCGCCGCTCCTTGCGGGAAACCGGCGCTTTGCCATGCGAGCATGGCATCTTTTTGTTCCTGGTTAAGCGGTGGTTTGGTACCCGCGGGCGGCATTGTCATTGCCTCAACAGCCCTGGTGATGGCATTATCAGCATTTGGTAGCGTTGCCTCATAGGTATCCCAGTTGACTCCGGGAGGCGCGCCGTTGCGCGCCGCTCCGGTCAGCTCAGACGAATGACAGGACAGACAGTTGGTGGCAAATACTTTCTCTCGAATGCCGTTGGACCCTTCATAAACCGGATCAATAGCGAAAGCATGGCCTGTGATAAGGAAAGAAAACAGTAAGACTAACGAGCTCTTTATATTCATAGGGTCACCTTTGGGGCTTGCAAATAAAGTCGTGATCTCAGGTTATCTAACTTAAAAAATCATTACATTGATTTAAGTCAGGTAAAATCTACTGATGAGTATGAGCTTAAAACTTCCTGCATCAGTTGGCATAACCTATCTCGGACCGAGCATAATCAGGTTGGCGTATGCGTTTAAGAAGCTGTATTGAGTTCCGGTTTCAGGGGATGGCGGCGACAATGGCGGGCAACCTGTTAGCGCCGCTATGCTGGCGATTGAAGTTAAATAAATCAATTTCATGCCTGAGATAGAAAGTCCTTCATCGATTAACACATGGTCTTATCGGTAGAAAACCGGCAATGATCAAGTTCATTGCCGGTTCGATGGGCTCATTGCGCGATAGGCGTGTAGTTGGTTAAGATGAACTGTAACGGATTGGAACCCGGTACCAATTGCATTTCGGCTCGGACCACGCTTTGGATAATGTCGTCTTGTATCAGCTCTACATAAGGCATAGTGACTAATCCGGTTGCAGTGTTGGCAGTCGCGGCAGTGTCCGAAGATGCGCCGGTCAGCACGGCGCTTTCCAGTACGAATCCAATACCGGTGGGGCTGCCGCCCAAAGAGACCAGTCTCAGGTTTGCGCGGAATTTCTGATTGCCGACAATGACAACCGGCAGATTCAGGAGGGTGGTGTTAAAAGAGTAGCTGGCGTTAGTGGGTACCGTCAAACGGTTATCCAAGCTGAACGTCATTGGATCTGAGCCCGGAATCAATGTCAGCTGGATAGCCACTGTGCCTATATCGGCGCCGTTCTGTATTACCGCTACCGAAGGTACAAACACTTTCCCGGTCGCAGGGTCGGCAGTTGCTGGATTGCTGGAAGATGCCGTGGTCAACGCGGCGTTTTCCAACACGAATCCGTTGCCGGTCGGGCTGCTTTCGAGCGGAATCAGCCTCAGGGTGGCATTGAATTTTTGATTGCCGATATTGACCACCGGAATTCTTAATCGGGTGCCATCAAAAGAGGGATCGGTAGAGCCGGCAGTGGTTATGATGCCTTTGGGGAAGCCGGCGTCTTGCCACGCGAGCATGGCGGCATTTTGTTCTTCGTTAAGCAATGAACCGCTGGTACTGGGCGGCATAGACCCCTGCTCAACGGCCGCGACGATGGCGCTCTCAGCATTCGGTCGCGCTGCCTCATAGGTATCAAAGTTGACGTCGTCCGGAGCGCCGTTGCGCGCCGAGCCGGTCAGATGGGAGGCATGGCAGGCCAGACAATTGGTGACGAATACCTTCGCTCGAATGCCGTTGGGCCCTTCATAAACCGGATCAATGGCGAAAGCGGGGCCTGTGATAAGGAGTGAAAACAGCAGGATCAACGAACTTTTTATATTCATTGGTTCACCTTTGTGTGTAGGCTTTAAAAAGTCGCAATACACAGGTTAGCCTACGCCAAAAATCATGACATTGACTTTAGTCATACATGACATTGACTTTGGTCAGATAGAAAGCCGCTGTTGAATTTACCTCATGAATTGGCGTCACACTGCCTCGGGCTGGACATCATCAGGCCGGCGTATGTATTTAAGAAGCTGTGTTGATTTCCGGATTCAGGGGCAGCGGCGATAACGGAGAGTATTCTCCGTTATCGCCGCTTTCTTATAAAAAGCGTGGCCCTATTGGTAAGGCGGTAATGCCGGGCTTATTGTGGGTTTGCCGGATACCATGGGGCTACAGGCATAACGGTAGAGGCAGTTATGTTGAACAGCAACGGATTAGAGCCTGGCACCAATTCCATTTCGGTAAGCATCTGGCCCAGCCTGACACCGTTTTGCATCACTTTTATCACAGGCAGGACAACCTGTCCGGTTTCAGGATTATAAGTTGCGGCATCCTCTGAAGATGCCGTGGTCAGCTCAGCGCTTTCCAGCATAAAACCGGAATTCGATGGGCTGGTGAGGAGGGGGATTAGCTTCAGGGTTGCACGGAACTTCTGGTCTCCGACATTGACGACCGGCAGGGTCATGATGCCGCTGCTATAATTGTAAGTAGCCGGGGGCGAAATTGTCGGAAAACTGGGATTGTCCAAGGTGAATACCATTGGCGCTGAACCGGTTACCCAGGTCATCAGGACATCTCCGCTGCCCAGGCTGACGCCCTTTTCCATCAACTCTACCGAAGGCAGATGCATTTGCCCGGTTTCAGGAGCAAAAGTTGCCGGATGCTCTGAAACCGCTGTGGTTGGCCCAATGCTATCCAGTATGAACCCGTAACCGGTCGGACTATTTTTGAGAAGGGTTGATCTAAACGTGGCTTTGACCTTGCGATCGCCGATTTCAAGGACTGGGAGAGTCAGAATACTGCCGTCAAAAGAGGAAGCAGCCGTTTTCGGGAAGCCGGCGCTTTGCCACGCGATCATGGCAGCTCTTTGTTCTTCGTTTAGAAATGGTTTGGTATTGGCGGGAGGCATCGACACCTTATCGACGGCCCTGACGACGGCGCGCTCAGCCTTCTTTAGCGCTGCCTCATAGGTATCAAAGTTGACATCGGCCGGGGCGCCGTTGCGCGCCGAGCCTGTCAGATTGGATGTATGGCAGGCCAGACAATTGGAGGCGAATACTTTCGCTCGAATGCCGTTGGATCCATCATAAACCGGATCAATGGCGAAAGCGGGGCTTGTAACAAGAAAAAGGGATAGTATGGCTGATGTGTTTTTTATATCCATAAGTTAATTTTTATTATTAGGCTTGAAAGAAAAAGTCGTGATCTCGGGGGGGGGGGGGGCTTGTGTTCATAATCATGAAATTGATTATGATACAGGTAAAACACAAGTAAAAGTCATTTCTGAGCACGAGCTTACTCCCCAGCTTCAGCTGAACGCCATACCTTTTCAGGCAAGATATAATCAATTCGGATAGTATGTAGCTAAGGAAAACTTTTTGTTTGCTACCGTAAATTATTTATGACTGATGCCGCAGTACGTTCAGACTCTCCAGCATTGCTGAAAGTCCATAAGCAAAAGGATGGCGATAAAGTGGCCAGATTGTCTGGCAACTGGACGCTGCGCAATCTGGCGATGGCGCCGCTGTTGCGGCATAAACTCAAAAAATTGGCCGACAACAAAACGATGCAATGGGATATGGAAGCTGTCGATGTGCTCGATAGCGGCACGGCCTTGATTCTCTGGCGGGATTGGGGGAAGCAGATGCCGGCGGCGCTCCGGATGCGGCCGGAGCATCAGCGTTTGTTCGAGCGCTGGCAATCGCAGCAGCTTGCAGAATCCAAGCCTAAGCGTTCCCGGACATTCCTGATAATGCATTATCTGCAGCGGACGATTGAGAGTTTCTGGCTTCAGCTGCTGGACCTGGTCATGCTGCTGGGCCAGCTGGCTCTCGATATAGCTTATCTGCTGCGGCATCCAGGTGCTGTTCCCTGGTCCGAGATTTCCGGCACGATCTATGAGGCGGGCGTTCGGGCTTTGGGCATTACGGCACTGGTGGGTTTCCTGATCGGCATCGTGCTCAGCTATCTGTCGGCATTGCAACTAAAGCTTTTCGGGGCCGAGATTTACATCATCGATATCCTGGGCCTGAGCGTTATTCGCGAGCTGGGGCCACTGCTCGCGGCCATTCTGGTCGCCGGCCGTTCCGGTTCGGCTATGACCGCGCAAATCGGCATCATGCGCGTCACCGAAGAACTCGATGCGCTGTCCGCAATGGGCATTTCCCACTCCATGCGTTTGATTCTGCCCAAAGTGGCAGCGCTGACGATTTCAATGCCGCTGCTGAGCGTCTGGACCAGCGCCATGGCGCTGATCGGCGGTATGGTTTCGGCGCAGAATACGCTGGATATCAGTTACCAGCAGTTTTTTCTCAAGTTGCCTGATGTGGTGCCGCTGCTTAATGTCTTTATCGGGCTGGGCAAGAGCATCGTGTTCGGCTTGATGATAGCGCTGATTGCCTGCCATTTCGGATTCCGCATTCAGCCCAATACCGAAAGTCTCGGTTACGAGACGACAAATTCCGTGGTGGCCGCGATTACCGTGGTGATCATGAACGATGCCGTATTCGCGATCCTGTTTATGAATGTGGGCATGCCATGATTGGATTTCCGAGAAATACGTCTGCATCCGTTGAGTCACCGGATTCATCGGCAGGTGCTCCCGGCGCTGCTCTACCTCCTGCATCCATGCAGTCGTCGGCAGGTGCTCCCGGCGCTGCTCTACCTCCTGCATCCATGCAGTCGTGCGCGATACGGATTGAACACGTCTGGACCCGCTTCGGCGAGAAGCTGGTCCACAAGGATATCAATCTTTGCCTGCCGCATGGCCAGATTATGGGATTGGTAGGCGCATCAGGCTCCGGCAAGACGGTTTTGCTGCGCGAGATCATCGGCCTGCAAACGCCTACGCAGGGAGAGGTGTTCGTGATGGGGCAATCCATGAAGAGCGCCAGTGTCGGTAACGGGCGGCGTTTGCGCAACGATTTCGGCGTGCTGTTCCAGAAAGGCGCGCTGTTCAGCGTGCTGGACGTTTTCGATAATATTGCCTTCCCGCTGCGCGAATTGGGCATTCGGGATGAGGAATTGATCAGGCATCTGGTGTTCATGAAGCTGGAAAACGTAGGACTGTCGGCCAGGGATGCCTGGCTGAAGCCGGCTGATCTGTCCGGCGGCATGACCAAGCGGGTCGCGCTTGCCCGTGCGCTGATCGTGGAGCCGCAGTTGCTGCTGCTGGATGAGCCCACCTCGGGCCTGGACCCTATTTCCAGTGAGGACTTTGTCAAACTGTTATCAAGTCTGCATCGCGATCTCAAGTTCACGGTCGTCATGGTGACGCATGATCTGGATATATTGAGGGATTTATGCACGCTGGTGGCGGTTTTGGCCGATCATCAACTGGTCGCATTCGGGCCGCTGGCCAAGGTCCTGAGCAGCAAGCATCCTTTTGTTGAAGAGTTTTTCCACAATAGGCGCGCTGAGCGGGTATTTCAATATCAAGAGACTACGCATGGGTAGAAATAATCACGCATTGATGACCGGTCTGTTTTTGGTCGCTTTAATTACGGCGACGGCGATCGTGATTTACTGGATAGGCCATTTTGAGCGCGAACGCGATCTGTATGTGATTTCAACGCGCGAATCCGTTTCCGGCCTCAATCCTGAATCCACGGTATTTTTCCGCGGCATTGCCGTAGGCAAAGTGCGGAAGATCCAGTTTGATCCGAAAGATTTCGGCACGATTCTGGTGCCGATTGAAGTGGACAAAGACATCACGCTGACCAAAGGCGTTTATGCCACGTTGCGGTTAAAAGGCGTCACCGGCTTAACCCAGATCGAATTGCAGGACGACGGCAAGATTCGGGAAGAACTGCCGCCCGGCAATAATCCCATGACGCGCATTCCCCTAGTGCCATCATTGACCGATAAGCTGATGCTGACAGGCGAAGACCTGCTTAAAAAGGCCGAGCTGATCATGGACCATCTTAACTCATTGCTGAATGACGAAAATGAAAAACATATCGGCGATATTCTCAGTAATTTCAATACGCTGACCGCCAAGCTTGCCGACTTGCAGGTAAGCGTGGATAAAGCGCTGGCCGGCGTCCCGGCGTTGAGCGCCGATGCTCAGAAAACGTTGATGCATGTCAATGCCTTGACCGCAGATTTACAGCATTTAACCAGCAATGTGCAGAAGCTGAGCAATAAAGCGGAGAACCTTGCCGATACCGGCAAAACGGCCGGCGATCTTCTGTTGCAAACGACGCTGCCGAAAATCAATGATCTGTTGTCAGAACTGCAATCGACCACGACCCAGGTCAAACGCGTGGCCACGATGCTCGAAAATAATCCACAGAGCCTGCTGTTGGGCCCGGCTGAGCCGGAACCCGGCCCGGGCGAACCCGGTTATAAGGAACCGAAATGAACTATTCAAGCGTATTATTGTTGCTTGTTATTGCAATCAGCGCCGGTTGCAGCATTACCCCCAAGCAGCAGCAAGCCGCACTGCACGATTTCGGCGCTCCTTATTCCCGTAATGAAAGCGGTCAATCGATTAAACCGGCTGTCACGGTTACCGCACCTAAATGGTTATGGGACAACCGCATCCGTTATCGACTGCTCTACGCGGCCCCGACTCAGATAAGATTTTATGCCCTGGACCGCTGGATCGCAGCGCCTCCGGAATTGCTTGAGCAGCAATTGGTTGACGATACCCGGTCGCTGGATTATTTGCTGAATATCCGTTTGCTGGACTTTGAACAGCAGTTCGAGTCGTCTGATCGGGCCCGTGTCGTGATGCGTTTTTATCTGGAGGCTTATGCGCCTGATAATAAAGTTCTGCTCGGCGCTCATGAATTTCATTTGGAGCAAACGACACAAACGCCTGATGCATCGGGCGCGGTAACGGCTTTCGCCGAATTGGTGCAGCAAGCCGAAGACAGGATACAGGCCTGGCTGGCTAGACTGCCCGGTACAGCTAAAGGGGACGGCCGGAGCGGCATTTCTTCTGCACTATAAGGCAGAGAACAGTTGTTTGCGGACAAAAAAAACCTCCCGGAGCCAATGGCAACGGGAGGTTATAAAGAATACAGAATCATAAAGTTCTGAATTTCCATAATCCGAGGAGGTATATGAAACAGGTGGAGACGAGCTTTTCAGTCTCTATCTCATGGCTACGTGCCAAACATTCGGACACTCGCCAAAAACGGTTACAAGCAGGCTGGAATGATTTCTCATAGACCAGCGAAAATAAGTATAGCATCGGCTTAAAAATTTGCTTGAAAGGCTAAGCATTAAATTTCGCCGTTAGTTGCTGTGTACTATACGCAGATAATTAATGGTTTACAATATGGCTTGTTATTAATAGATTGTTTCTATTTTGTTGATAGTTGCTGAAATTGCACTGCTTAAACATGTATTTGCAAAGTTTATCCAGGACAATTTCTAAGCACGCATCACACATTATGCGCGAGGATCGATAGAAAACCGATTTTGCAGGAAGCAGGAAAATCGGCCTCACTGTCTATATAGTCCAATTCTTTTGCCGACAGGCGATCAAACTTGACCAATACAGTTGGTTTTTTTATATTGAGTCGATACCATATTTCATAAGCGCGCGTTTATGCTGAAAGTGGCATGGATTGTTGCGAGTCACGATGACCAATAATAAGGAGTTGTTATGAAGTTTCTTGCCGTCCATCCCAGTCCACTTATGTACACTAAAGTGTTCTTGCGCCTCGAACCGCTCGGCTTGGAGCAGGTCGCCGATACGGCCCGCCGGAGCGGTTATCAGGTCCGCCTGATCGATTTGCAGGTGGAATCGCACCAGGCTTTGTACCGCCTGCTGGATGACTGGCAACCCGACATCATCGCCTTTTCGTTGAATTATCTGGCCAATGTACCGGAAGTGATCGACCTGGCCAAAGCCGCTAAGGATCGGTTGCCGCACAATTTTGTCTTTATCGGCGGCCATAGCGCCTCATTTACGGCGGAAGAAATACTGGAGCACGGCGAAGGCAAGATCGATGCTATTTTGAAAGGCGAAGGCGAATCAGGGCTGCCGTTATTGCTGCAGGCTATCAGGGAAGACCGGGAAAACATTCATTGCGTGCCGGGCGTCGTGACCATGAAGGGGCAGGGCGGGCAACCGACTTTTATGGCCGACTTGAATAATGTGTCGCCGGCGCGGGATCTGGTCAACTATCGCAAGAAATACTTTCTGGGCACCATGGACCCGTGCGCGTCGATTGAATTTTCCAGGGGCTGTCCGTGGGATTGCTCGTTCTGTAGCGCCTGGACTTTTTACGGGCGCAGCTATCGCGTGCTGAGCCCCGAAAAAGTCGTCGAAGAAATGCAGCGCATCCGCGAGCCGGGTGTTTTTATTGTCGACGACGTGGCGTTCATTCAGGAAAAAATGGGTTTCGAGATCGGCGAGGCGCTGGCCAGGAAGGGCATCAAGAAGGAGTATTATCTGGAAACCCGCGGCGATGTGCTGTTGCGCAACAAGGACGTCTTCAAGTTCTGGAAGGAACTCGGCATGAGTTATATGTTTCTGGGCATCGAATCGATTGATGAAGAGGGCCTGGAAAAATACCGCAAACGCATCGATTTGAGCCGCAATTTCGAGGCGCTGGAATTCGCGAGATCCTTAGGCATCAATGTCGCCATTAACATCATCGCCGATACGGACTGGGATCATGAACGCTTTCGTGTCGTCAGGGAATGGTGTAAGGAAGTGCCGGAGATCGTCAATATCAGCGTCAATACCCCCTATCCGGGCACAGAAAGCTGGCTGACGGAATCACGCAATCTCACGACCCAGGATTACCGGCTGTTCGACATCCAGCATGCGGTGCTGCCGACCCGCCTTCCGATTGACGAGTTTTATGCGGAGCTGGTTGAAACGCAACGGGTAATGTTCACCAAGCACCTGGGCTGGGCCGCCATACGCGATGTGACCAAGATTATCGGCGGCCATTTAATACGTGGCCAGACTAATTTTGTCAGCAACCTCTTCAAGTTCGACAAAGTCTTCAATCCTGCGCTTCAGTTGGAAGACCACCGTATGCCGGTCAAATATCAAATGCGGCCCCCGGTTCGCGATAGGCAATTTACCAATGCGAAGGCTCTTTCCAAATCTCTTTATATTCATCAGCCTTTGGGCCGCGCCAGTCGGCAGCTGGATGACGAAACCGAACAGTTCGTCGACAGGAGCAGGGAAGCGTAATCCAAAATGGTCGGCGGCACGCATATCAGGACATCTTGATTCTGCCTCATCTTGTTGAGATTTTTGATCATGGGTCCGTGGGGCTGATGCCGCACCGCTTGCTGCAAGAAGACAAATGATTGGTCTGGCGGATTACGTGTGCTCAAGTCTCGCCTAGCACTGCAGGCGGTGGATTTTGGGAAACCATTGTTGATGTTGAAGGCCACTTAATTTTGTGATCAGCCCGGTAAAAATCGGCAGTCGTAAAGCGAGAAAATGCGCGCCGATCCGCAGCCATTTCCAAAACTGTATGGGCAATATGCCGTGCCTGGATTTTTGATTCTGATTGTATATTCATTTGAGTTACGCACGGACGATTTTATCCTGTTTGCTGCGCCGAGCACCGCAGCTTTTAGCGGCGGTAGACTGGGTTGATAAATCCAGCATTTCGGTCGCCCATGCTGGGTTTCCGCTAAAGCTCCAACCCAGCCTACACAGGCTACCAACAGTAGGCGCTCTAGGAAGTCTCCCCACAAGTTTTAAAGCCACTTGTTTCGGCCGTTGAACAAGCAAACGGCGTAAGTCCTGATTCAGTGCTCTTAACTCTTATTTCTGGTTACAGCTTTACTGTTTTTATCAATCAGCATTTGGATGACGCTGTCAATCGAGCCTGATTGCGCAATTTCCTGGTTAAAAGAAGTGCGATAATTAGTTACCAGGCTGACGCCTGCAATGATGATGTCATAGACTTTCCACTCGTTTTGTTTATTCAGCAGCATGCGATAGTTGACATCAACAGGCTGCTGCCCAGGTTGATGGACCACGGTCTTTACAATGGTCCTGCCGTCGTCTTTGTCATCGTTATAAGGGTTGTAGGTAATGGTCCAGTCTTTATAGTCCAGAAATGCCCTGGTGTAAGTGCGCACCAGCAAGGTTTGAAATTCTTTTATGAAACGCTGTCTTTGTTTAGGGGTAGCTTTGTGTATATTTTTGCCTAATACCAGTTGCGACACTCTGGTCATATCGGCGAATTTGGCCACGATCCCGTCGACAAATTGGACCGACTTATTAAAGTCGTTTTGATAGTCGGGTTGTTTTAATGTCTGTTTTATTTGTTCCGAGCTGTCCTCAATGATCTGCCGGGCCTGGGCTGCGTCCTCGGCGGCGAGCGCAACAGGGGGCAGGGTGATAAAGCTGAAGAAGGGTATCAGTAGTAACAATAGCTGCCTGTGAAACATGGAAATCTCCAGAAAAGATAGTAAAGCCGGTTAAAAAATCGGCCAGCTTTATGGCCTGATTTCAGAATTACATTAATTCAGAACCGACAAGCCTCTCTATAATTTGTAAATTAAAAGCAAAGCTCATTCAGACTTCAACCGGTAACAATATGAATACCTTTGCCTGTTACGGGCATGTCCCTGCTTCTATCCCGCGTTAATTCAAAATACACATCTGAATGACTAATAAGAGTAGTAATTGGCCTATTTTTATCCAGCTATGCGTATCCATAAAAATAGGCAATTTATAAATATCGCCATGCTTATTGGTCAACGGTGCGCTTTTCAAAACCGGTATGGCTTTGTTAAAGCCGATGCCAGTAAAGAGCCGAGAGCGTGAAAAGACGCAAAATTTTAAATTTTCGCAACAACCTGATTCATATTGGAATAAGGCGCGATAGAAGGGAAAACTGAGCCAGTTGTTTCAGATTTTTACATCTGAAACAGCTGACAACCGCGCACTCCTAACAAAAGCACGGCCTTATTTTCCTATCGTTCTCCCGGTTCATCGCCAGGCATGTCTTTTCTATCAGGTTGCGCATTGGGAGGAGACGTTTCGGGAGCGTTCGGGTCGATAATCTTTTTTGGCGTCGGCGTAGGTTTGGCCTTCTCCATTTTTTCTTTTGTCCAGTAAGATTCGATAGCTTTTGACTCATCCCTTGTCTCCGTTTTATCGGTTCCTGTCACCCTGCGTTGGTCCGCATCGGTTTGCGTTTGTCCGCAGCTTGTTATCGAAATTAGCCATAAACCCAGCACAAGCTTCCATTTTGAATAATGCATGATATAACCTCCAGCTTTATGAACCAAGGCTCAAGTTGCTTGAATCCATTGCCTTAAAGGCTTCGGCTAAAGCTAACGATGCCAATTCGCTTTAAGGGTCGTTGTTGGAATGCGCAAAACATGCGGCTATGATGTCTTCGGATTCGTCATTATCAGATGTAGTGTTTCTAAACGGAGGCGAGCTCATTTCCTGCCAGAATAGCCCACTTGTAGTGGTAGGGGGCGTGTTGCAATTAACCAGACAGCGGCTGTGGCTGTTCACCCCATTGACTGCATTACTTAGAGGGTCCGTTGCACTCGATGCGTCGGTATCAGGCGTTTCACCGAGCCCGCCTGTCCATCCTAAAATCCAAGGTCCTCCGCTTGATCCGCCTGTTAAATCGCTGCCAATTACTTTAGAAATCTGTCCTCCACTCGTCGAATCATAGGTGTACCACTCAGTCGATGCAGTTGTCTGTAAAGTTCCTCCCCTGAACGGGAGGATGCCCGGATATCCGAACGTGCGTTCGGCTTGGTTAGGGGGAAAGTTCCAGGCATGAGCCAGCCATCCCGTGATATTGCCAATTTTATCCGCTATTTTCGTTCCCGTGGCTGCAGTTATTAAGCAAGAATAATCGTAATCCGCGTCGCCAGAGGTGTGCCAGCGGTTCGGTACAACTCTTGCAATTATTGCCCAACAGCCTCTTGCCGGATGTGCGCCGTTGGCATAGCTTGGGCAAAACAGCTGGTTCGTAGCCAAATGTCCTTTTCCATCCGAACTGCAGTGGCCCGCAGTAATCAGTGTGCTTCTATTAATTACGGAAGCGGAGCAAGAGGCATCCCTTCCATTGAGAGTGTAAAACAGTATTCCAATAGTGGATTTGGGATAGGCTGTAATGGGTTCGGCCTCTCTCCACCGCTGAAACGGACCATAGGGACCGTCTTTAGGGTTAACGGGGCTACTGCCATGCATCAGTTGAATCAGATCGCCATGAGCTACGCTCTCGGAAGACAGTAGGGATTCAGATGACACGGTACGTGGCGCGGTGTCGCAATTTTTAGCTTTAGGCGGACAGCCGGGAGAGTATCCAGGAAGGGCTTGCTCATCACTTTCCTGGCCGGCCGAGGAGAAAAGCAATGAATCCGACTTGATAACGACTTTAGGCATTTGCGCAGGCTTGGTCTTGGACATTTTTGCTGACGTCCAATAGGATATAATGGCTTGCGCATCGGCAGTCGTCATGGCCGTTTTTCTTTCGTCCATATTGACCATAATGACCCCATCTGTAGCCTCCGCAGCGGCTTCCAGCGTCGGTTGTGCATAAGTTATTGTCATACAAGACCATAGCCCTGCTACGACAGTTTTTGAATATCTCATGCTAATGCCTCGCCATTACTTTGTAAGTGATATTTCACTCGATAAGGACAGAACCGAGACCTTGCAAAACACACTTAATTCATCAGAAAACACAAAAAGAATCCTGGATAAGCATTTTCAATGCCTGTTTGGCGGCGACAAGTACGCGATGCGGGGCAGTGTAACGGTTAAAAGATTAACCATTAAAGCATTTATTTTTAGCCAGAAAAGAAGTTCAGGCATTCGCCGGCCTGAAAACGATCCATTAACTAGCCGATCGTGAGCCAGAGCGTTTCCGTTCTTGATAAGACAGCCTGAACGGGCGCAATCTCAATTCAGGTGTCGGGAATAACAAGAGCCTTATATCAGCGCTTGATTATTTCTTGATGAGTTCTTCAGATTTAACTGTTTTTTCAGATTCGTTTTATGGAAATTTAAGGCTAGATTGATTAACACTGTAGTCGAGATTGAGCTGGTTATTTTACTAATGCGGTATTTACTCTAACTTCGAATTATCCTCAATAGCACGAAGCTCGGCCGGAAGTACTCGGGTTTCTGTATTTTATCTCGGCTTTGATTTAGTGGCGGCAAACGTCATCAGAATTTAATAATTGATTTTTATAATTAAATGTCAAGCATGGCGCCGAGCCGGATTTATGGTCGATAAATCGAGTTAAGCTTTTGCAGGATTGATGCATGCCGTGCCAGGACTTATGTAAGTCTTGCCGGACATTGACGAGGTATTCTCCGACAAGCATCATGCATGCGGTTCTATACCGGGCGGAGTTCCCGAACGCCCGTTGCATCATTTTTGATTCTCTTCATTTTTGCTGGATAAAGCAAAATCTGAGCTGGGAAATTCAGAACCAGAAGAGTATCATAAGAATATACCTTATTTTTTATAAGGTTAAAGATCGGGTATGCGAGCCGGCGTGTGATTACAGAAATTGATCCTGTCTCAGACTGGGTTGGGCTATTGCATGATGCGGTCCTGGCAGGGCTTGTGTAAGTTTTGTCGGACATTGGTGAGCAATCTCCGGCAGGCAATCATGTATGTGACGCTATATCGGATAGCCAAACGCCAGGTGGATCGTAAAGGGAGGGATTGTCGACTCCATCACATTGTGATGGATATAACAAAACATGAGCAGGGAAATCTGTATTATAATCGTCACCCCTTAAGATTTTTTTAAGAAAGGAGAGAATCGATGAGTTGGAGCAAGGAAGAAGACAGGATGACTTATCAGGTCGTTGTCAACAAAGAGAATCAATATTCAATCTGGTCGGACTTCAAAGAGATTCCGGACGGTTGGCAGGCAGTCGGCAAGTCCGGAAACAAAGAAGCTTGCCTAACCTATATCAAGGAAATATGGACCGATATGCGGCCTCTCAGTCTCCGCAGTCAGATGGATGTTGCCGGAAAGCCAGTGATGGCAGCCAGAGCGTCAGGACAACGCTGAGAAGAGGCTAGCGCATGTCTGGGCACGATTGCGAGTCCTCCGTCTGGTTTCCGTCTGCAAACCGCAAGTCGACGGCAAAGATCCGGCTTTTCTGTTTCCCTTATGCCGGGGGGAATTCTTCCCTATTCAGTGCGTGGCCAGAATATTTTTCTGATTTGGTGGAGGTCTGTCCGGTAAACTTGCCAGGACGGGGAGTCCGCTTTCATGATAAAGCGTTTACGCAATTGGCGCCGTTGGCGCGCGAACTTGCAACGGCGATAGCGCCGTGCCTCGATATACCCTTTGCCTTTTTCGGACACAGCCTCGGCGGTCTGTTGGCTTTCGAACTGGCCCACGAGCTGCGGGCGGCGCACCGGATGATGCCCTTTTGCCTTTTTGTATCGGGCTGTCGCACCCCTAGACGAGACGTACCGAAAAGGACACTCCACGACTTGCCTGAGGATGAATTCTTGACCGAAATTAAGCGGATCGGCGGCACTCCCGAAGATATACTGAACAATCGTGAGCTGATGTCAATGATGCTGCCGACCCTGCGCGCCGACTTCTCGCTCTGGGAAACGTACCGGTGCATGCGGAGCGAGCCGCTGACGTGTCCTATCGTGGCATTCGGAGGTCTGCAGGATTCTCGTGTTAGCTGCGAGCAACTCGAATCATGGTGTAAAGAGACGCGCGGACAGTTTTCACTCCATTGGTTTCCTGGCGGCCATTTCTTCCTTCATGCCCAGACGATGCCGCTATTGGCTATGATCGCCCGGTATCTCGAACCGCAAGTTCACAGGATGGCCTTGCACATGCCGCTATCGGCTGTCCGATACCGTCAAAATGGAGCACAGGACTACGATTTATTTTAAGTTTCAATTATGAGTGGCATGTTGTCGAGCGCTACGATCACGCTATCGCGAAGGCAACCAGAATCGCAACATCTTTTACATGATGAAGATACTGGATAATGAAGAATGATTACCTTCATTGCGCACCATAAAATAACTGCCTATTGGCGAAAGACTCACTGAATCACAAGTAAAAAGAAAAATTATGTATGAAACTCAACGTTCGAAAGACCAAGAACAACCCTCAACGGATAGCAAAGCTTATAGCGGGCTGACATTCCCGTTGTCAACCGCACAGTCCGGCATGTGGTTCATGCAAAAGCTAATTTCGCCGGACTCGACATTTAATATTGCCGAAGCCATAGAAATCCATGGCCCGATCGATCCCGTGTTGTTCGAGACCGCGTTGCGACAGGCGGCCATGGAGGCTGAATCGGTGCGGCTACGTCTGATCGAAACGCAAGACGGGCCGAAATTGACTATCGCCCCCACTTTTGACGGACAAATCCCGTTTTTCGATGTCAGCGCCGAATCTGACCCGCGAGAAGCAGCATGGCGCTGGATGAAGGCCGAATGCGCCAAACCCGTCGACCTATTGGTTGGCCCTCTCTGGGTGTCAGCCTTGTTCAAGCTGGCACCCGAACACTTCATCTGGTATCACTGTTGCCACCATATCATCTTGGACGGTTTTAGCGGTGGCCTTATGACTCGTCGCGTCGCCAGCCTCTATAACGCTTTGGTCGAAAAGCGCCCCGCATCCGATGACGATGCGTTTGGTTCTTTGAATATTTTGTTCGAAGAAGAAAAAGCTTATCGCAATTCGACGCGCTTCACGCGCGACCGCGAATATTGGATGCAGCGTTTCGCCGACCGGCCGAAACCTGTCAGCCTTGCAACCCGGCACTCGCCGAATGTTGGCAGTCCGCTCCGCCAAACGATTCATCTCTCAGCCGACAGCGCGGGCTTACTGCGCAGGTTTGCGCGTGCGTCCGGCGTTAGCCTGCCTCAACTCATGATTGCCAGCATCGCAGCTTATTTGTACCGGATAACCGGCACGGAGGATCTGGTGGTCGGCATGACGGTCACAGGGCGCGCCAATTCCCGTGTGCGGCGGGTACCCGGTATGATGGCGAATGTGTTGCCGCTGCGGCTGGCGATGACGCCGAACCTGAGTGTGGTTGAACTGCTCGGTCAAGTCAGCAAGGAAGTCCGCCAAGTTTTGCGTCACCAGTCCTACCGTTATGAAGACTTGCGGCGCGACCTGCATTTGATGGTGGCTCAAAGCCAACATCTGTTTTCAACAGTCGTCAACATCGAGCCCTTCGACTACGATCTGCGCTTTGCAGGCTATCCGGTCACACCGCACAACCTCTCGAACGCTTCGGCCGAAAATCTCGCTGTCTTTGTGTATGACCGTGGCGATGATCAGGGCCTCTGTATCGATTTTGACGCCAACTCCGCTCTTTATTGCATTGAAGAATTAGCCGAGCATCAGGAGCGCTTAGTAAAATTTATCGAGAGCATGATTTGCGATGCAGATCAGCCCATCAGTCATATCGACATCCTGACTCCAGCGGAGCGTCAACGATTGCTGATTGGCTGGAACGCTACAAAAGCCGATTATCCGCAGTACTGCTGCATCCACGAACTGTTCGAGGAGCAAGTGCGCAATACGCCGGATGCAGTGGCGGTGGTGTTCGAAGACCAGCAGCTGACCTATGCCGAGCTGAACAGCCGTGCCAACCGGCTGGCCCACCACCTGCGCAGTCTGGGTGTAAAGCCGGAGGCGCGCGTGGCAATCTGCCTGGAACGCAGCTTTGAAATGGTGGTAGGATTGTTGGCGGTACTCAAGGCCGGCGGAGCCTATGTGCCGCTGGATCCTTCCTATCCGGAAGACAGATTGGCCTATATGCTCACTGATAGTGCACCGCAGGCGCTACTGACCTTGGGCAATTTAGCCGCAAATTTTCTCGCCGCCGCTCCGGAAGTGCCGGTGGTTGATCTCGCCGAGGCGGGGCAGTGGGCGCGTCAGTCCATTGAAAATCCGGATCCAGCGGCAGTTGGCCTGACTCCCCGACATTTGGCCTATGTAATCTACACCTCGGGCTCCACCGGACAGCCTAAAGGGGCCATGAATGAGCACCGAGGAGTGGTGAACAGACTCATTTGGAAACAGAATGCCTATAAGCTGACAGCTCAGGATACGGTATTGCAGAAGACCCCATTCAGTTTCGATGTCTCAGTCTGGGAGTTCTTCTGGCCTTTGCTCACTGGCGCTCGACTGGTCATGGCGCGCCCGGGCGGGCACAAAGACCCCTCTTATCTCGTAGATGTCATTCGGCAAAACAACATCACAACACTGCACTTTGTGCCGTCGATGCTGCAAGTCTTTCTCGAGCATCCTGAGGCGTCCACCTGTTCCAGTCTGGTGCGCGTGATGTGCAGTGGCGAAGCCTTGCCGGAACCTTTTGCGCGACGATTCCACGAGCGATTGCCGCATGCCGGTTTGCACAATCTTTACGGGCCAACCGAAGCCGCGGTGGACGTTACTGCTTGGGCGTACACCCCGGATTTTTCGGGCACGAGCATTCCGCTTGGACGGCCGATTGCCAACACGCAGATTTACATTTTGGACGAACGGGGCGAACCGACTCCAACCGGTGTGGAGGGAGAAATTTTCATCGGTGGCGTGCAAGTGGGACGGGGCTACTTGGACCGCCCCGATCTGACCGCTGAGCGGTTTGTACCGGACCCGTTCGGGAAGCCAGGTGCCCGGCTGTACCGCACCGGCGATCTGGGGCGCTGGCAGGCGGACGGTACGCTCGAATACCTGGGGCGCAATGATTTCCAGGTCAAGATCCGCGGTTTCCGCATCGAACTGGGCGAGATCGAGGCGCAACTGGCCAGCCATCCGGATGTGCGCGAAGCGGCAGTGGTGACCCGGGAAAGCCCTGCAGGTGATCCAAGGCTGATTGCCTATTACAGTGCCGAGACTACACTGGCGGCGATGTCCTTGCGCAGTTATCTGGGCGAGCGGTTGCCCGACTATATGGTGCCGGCAGTCTTCGTCTGGCTGGAGACGTTTCCTTTGAGTCCTAACGGCAAATTGGATCGCAAGGCGCTGCCAGTGGATATCGGCTTGAGGCAAGACAGGGTAGCCATCGCGCCGCGCAATCAGCATGAGCTGCAAATCACCCAGATTTGGCAATCCATATTCGGGCAGGATGATTTGAGCATCGACGACAATTTTTTCGAATTGGGCGGGCACTCGCTGCAAGCGGTGCAAATGATAGCGAAAATTGAAGCCGAGCTTGGCAAGCAATTGCCTCTGGTGTCGTTGTTCAAAGCACCGACCATCGAGCAACTGGCGCGCTTGGTCTCGGACGACCCTACGGAAGAAATATGGGAACCGGTGGTAAAATTATACGCAGGCGGCTCCGGTTCACCGGTGTTTTGTGTGCCTGGCGTAGGCGGACAATGCCACTCTCTTTATCACCTGGCTGTGGCTTTGGGGCGGGAGCGTCCAGTTTACGCCTTTCAGCCCTATGGCTTGGACGGTTGCAGTGAGCCTCATGCCACCATTGAGGCGATGGCTGCCTATTACCTCGATCTGATGCTGGAAATCCAGCCCATAGGGCCCTATCATCTGGTAGGTCACTCGTTCGGTGGCTGTGTAGCGTTTGAGATGGCGAAACGTTTGGAAGAGACCGGCCGCGAAGTGGGGTTTGTCGCCTTGTTGGATTCGGGCATACCCTCCGGCAGTGACGCTACCGATGCAGCGCTGAATGTCCAGTCCCTGAGAGCACTGGCTTATGTCTATGGCCAAGAAATCACCATCGATGCCGAAGCGCTGGAAGGTTTGGCCGAGGAAGAGCAGCTCAAGCTGATCAGGCCGCATCTGGTTGAACTGGGTGTCGTGCGTGAAGACGCCGGCTTGAACATGGTACGCGGCCTGATGAACATTTCCAAGGCCCAAGTACGCATGAGCTATCAGCCGGATGGCGTTCCGGTGCAGCAAATTCTGTTTATTCAGGCTGAGGAACGCCGCTTCGATGCCACTATCGAATTGCTGGTATTGGAGCACGCCGTCGCACAATGGAAACGTTTATCCAAACGTCCCTTTGTGCATGTCCATGTACCTGGCGATCATTTCAGCATGCTGGATCAGAAAAACGCACACAAAGTGGCTGCTATCCTGCAAAGTTGGATGGCGTCGGAGAAATCGGACACTATTGAGCCCGAAGAGCTTGCCTCTGAAGTTGCGTAATTGTGTAGGATGGATGGAGTGCTAGCGCCTCCTATTCAAGCCAGTAGAATATATACTGCTGGCCAATTCCAGATACCGGCTCAGATATGTCTGGAAAACTACGCGATGCGCTACATCTGGGTGAGGCAGATTAACAGCTGCCAGATCGGCGATTGATAATTAACCACGATAAACTCCCGGTTAATACCGGGAGTGTTCAGTATGACCTATCAGGCTTTCGATTGGATTCGTTGAAATTTGAGCAATGGTTTGGAGAATCCAAAATGGGATCATCTCAGAGACTAGAACAAGACGATACTGCGTGCCAACGGTTGATCTTGATGCAGAGCAGAGATGGATCGCCATTGCATGAGAGCAGGAGCGCGAGGAGGACCTATAAGTTTGACCGCACGACCTGCAGGCTCTTGAAGAGCTTAAGTTCGCTTACATGCCGGCCCCAGGATTTTCAGCGAATATAGGGCTGCAGAAGTTCAATTGCCTTAGCTACACCATCATTGACTTGCATTGTTTGGCTTGCTTGTTGGGCACGGTTTCGATAACCCGTGGCCGCTAACGTAGCGCTAATGGCATTGGCTAGGGCTTGCACCGTCACTTTTTTGGCCGGCAGTGGTTTAACCGCCAATCCCAGTTGATGAAGCCGCCTTCCCCAAAACATTTGTTCATCCATGAACGGAATTGCTATCGACGGACAACCGGCGCGGGTAGCGGCATGAGTCGTTCCGGCACCGCCATGATGTACAACTGCCGCACAATGCTTGAAGACCGGCTGGTGCGGATGTTTGCCGATGAAATAGATGTTTCCTGTCTGGCTATCTGATGGATAGCGATCATCACTGGTCTGAATAATCGCGCGGCAGCCCGCCAGATCAACGGCCTGCAAAAATAAATCCATGCTCCATTCCGGAACTGACTGTTGGAAACTACCCAGCGTCATGTACACGGGGGCAGGCCCTTGATCCAGAAATGCCTGCAAGCTATCCGGCAATGCCCAACGCTGTGCATCTTCGGTAAATTCGAGAAACCCGCAGATTTTATTGAAAGGTTGCCATTCTTCACTGCCAATACAAAACAGCGGATCGGCCGCTACCAGATTGAGCTGCTGCGATGTTAACAGTTCAGTGAGAACATTAGCCGGTGGCGTTTGTCCTACCGAACGCCACAATCGAGTCAATGGTTGTTTGAAAGCCCAATTTCCTGCCGCATCCAACAGCTTCCAGTAGAGCGGGTTGAGATATCGACCTAAACTGGGTGCGCCGGTCGGTGCAAACTGCCCGCTGGGTATGGCGGAAGGGCAGAAATTCACGCTGAAAAACGGCTTGTTCTGTTGAAGCGCTGCCAATTTCAATGGATAAAGGATATGACGGCCGATGACATAATCGTTTTCAGCAACCAATGCTTGCGCTGCTTCATAAATGGCCTGTTCAAACGGAAAAAACGCTTCGTTGAACAAGATCCGCAGCCATTGCAAAGAGTTCATGTGAAGGGAGCGTTTGCTAAAGTCCTCCAGATCGAAATCTATCCGTTCGGGTATTTGCCGATAGGCGATCCCCAACTGGTCACAGATTCCCTGATAACTTTGATTATCGACACTGGTAGCGGCTAAAGTAATTTGATGACCGGCTTTTTGCAAACCGTCCGCTAATGCCAGAAGTGGACGCACATCACCGTTTGATCCCCAAGTTTGAATTCCGATTTTCATAATTTAGCTAGTTGATAGTGAAAGTAACCGCATAGGCGCCGCGCGCAAATTGCCATTGAACGCCTATGCCAGCGCTTAATGCACAGATAAAGTGGCGCTGCTGCCGGCCAATTTTTCCTCATTGCCGTCACCGGCCGACTGATTCCGTTTGCCGCGCCGGAGCAACTGCTGCAAGCCATCGACATAGGTCAACACCACCGGCACCACCAGCAGACTGAGCAGTGTGGAACTGAGTAGGCCCCCGATCACCGTGATCGCCATCGGCTGTCTGAAGCCGGCGTCGGCGCCTAAACCCAGGGCAATCGGCAACATGCCGGCCACCATCGCCACGGTGGTCATGATGATGGGCCGGGCGCGCTTCCTGCAGGCATCCAGCAGGGCCTCATGCTGAGATAAACCGTGGTCGCGCCTGGCTGACAGCGCGTATTCCACCAGCAGAATCGAGTTTTTGGTGACGATGCCCATCAGCATGATCAACCCTATCGTCGATGAAATGTTCATCTCGCCGCCGGTGAGCAGCAGCGCGATAAACGCCCCGCCCATCGACAGCGGAATCGCCGACAGGATGGTCAGCGGCTGGAAGAAATCCTTGAACAGCAGCACCAGCACGCAGAACACGCAAAGCAGGCCCGTCAGCATCGCGAAACCGAAGCCGCTGGCCATCTCTTCCATGATTTCCGCATCGCCGGTCGAAATCAGCTTGACGCCGGCCGGCAGGTTTTTCGCCGCCGGCAGCGCCTTGGCATCGGCCAGCGCCTTGCCCAATGACAGTCCGCCCAGATCGGCGTTGATGACGACGAAACGGCGGCGGTCGTAACGATCCACCTGCGCCGAGCCGCCGGCCAGCGACAACTCGGCGACGCTGGACAACGGTATCAGACCGTTAGCGGACTTGATCCGCAGATTGGACAGCACCTGCAGGTCCCGGCGGGCAGCATCGGCCATGCGCACCCGAATCCCGAGCTGCCGGTTATCCAGGTTGAGCTTGGCCAGCTGCGCGTCGAAATCGCCGATGGTGGCAATGCGCACGGTCTCGCCGATCAGCTCCGCGGTGACGCCCAGTTCGGCGGCGCGCCGCCAGTCAGGCCGAATCACGATTTCCGGCCGTTCCAGACTGGCGGTGCTGGTGATGCCGCTCAGGGTGCCGAGGCCGCGCAGATCCCGTTCCAAGGCCTGGGCGCTGGCTTTCAGCGCCGCGACATTATCGCTGGACAGAATCAGCGACATTTTTTCGCCCGGCCCGCCGATGCCGATGGTGAAACGGGCGCCGGCGACATTCCTCAAAGCTTGGCGCACCGCCTTTTCGATGGCGAGTTGCGAGGGTCTTTGATCGCGTTCGTTCAACGTCAGCGTCATCGAACCTTCACGTACTTCGCCGGCCCGGATCATACCGTTGCCCGGCCGGCTGCTGCCGATCGCCGTGAACAGATGGCTGATGCCAGGGATCGGTTGCAGTGCCACCCGCATGGCTTCGGCCACCCGGCCGGCATCGGTGATTGAACTGCCCGGCGGCAATTCGAAACGCACCAGCGTATGGTCGCGATCGGCAGCCGGCACAAAGCTGGACGGAATCAACGGCAACAACGCACAGGAGGCAATGAAGAACAGCGTCGCCAATGCCATGGTGGTCTTGCGCCGATCCAGCGTCCAGCACACGGTCTGCAGATAAAACCGCATCAGCCCGCCGTCTGCCGCCTCCGGATGCTGGCGATCAGTGAGTAGAAATACCGCCAGCACCGGCGTCAGCAACCGCGCCACCAGCAGCGAGGCCAGCACCGCCACTACGGCCGTCCAGCCGAATTGCTTGAAAAACATCCCGGAAATGCCGCTCATCAATGCCGTCGGCATGAATACCGCCACCAAAGTCAGCGTAGTGGCAATCACCGCCAGCGCGATTTCATTGACCGCCTCGGCGGCGGCCTGGCGTACCGTTTTGCCCATCTGCACATGACGGGCGATGTTTTCGATCTCGACGATGGCATCGTCGACCAAGATGCCGACCACAATAGCCAGTGACAGCAAAGTCAGCATGTTCAGGGAAAAATCCAGCCAATACATCGCCGCAAAGGTCGGCAGTATCGATAATGGCAGAGCCGAAGCAGACACCAGCGTCGCCCGCCAATCGCGCAGGAACCACCACACCACCAGCACCGCCAGCGCCGAGCCTTCGTACAGCATTGTCATCGAACCCTGATACTGTTCCAGCGCATAAGCCACCGAACCGGAGATCAAGGTCACGCTAATGGTCGGATCGGCCTGCTGCAAACGTTGCAATGCTTGTTGCACGCCTTCGGCGATGCGGCTTTCATCATGGCCTTTGGCGCGGTAAATATTGAAGCCTATCACCGGCTTGCCGTCCAGCATGGCTAACTGGGTACGCTCGGCCACCGTATCCCTGACCGTGGCGATCTGATCCAGGCGCACGTCGCGCCCGCTGCCCAGCGCTATCGGCAAGGCTGCCAGTTCCGAGGCCTGGCGTACCGTCGCCAGGGTCCGGAACGATTGTTCGGCCAGACCGAGATTGCCGCGTCCGCCGGAAGACTCCTGCTGCACCTGTTTCAGCGCCCGGGACACATCGGTGGCCGTCACGCCCAGCGCTGCCATGCGCACCGGATCGACTTCCACCTGGACCTCGCGCTGCACGCCGCCCAGACGCTCGAAGCGGCCGACGCCGCGCACGCTGGACAGGGTTTTGTTAACGGTATCGTCGATAAACCAGGATAAGGCCTCCTCGTCCAGCCGCGAAGAGGCAATCGCATAGGTCAGCGTCGGCGCGCCGCCGACGTTGATGGCGCTAATGCTGGGCTGCTGCACGCTGGTCGGCAAGTCCGAACGCACCTGGTCGACGGCATCCTTGGTTTCGATCAAGGCGTCCGACAGTTTCTTCTCCAGCTCGAATTCGGCAGTGATTTGCACCAGGCCGTCGGTGATCGAAGTGCGTATGTGCTTGATGCCCGACAGGGTGGCGATGGAGTCTTCGACCTTGCGCGCTACTTCGGTTTCCAGCTGTGCCGGCGCCGCGCCGGGCTGGCTGAGCTTGATGCTGATGCCGGGCAGGTCAAGGTCCGGCAGGCTTTGGATGGACAACTGCTGAAAACCGCGCAATCCGGCCAGCGTCAGCAGTATGAACAACAAGATGGCCGGTATCGGGTTGCGTATGGACCAGGTTGCCAGATTCATCGTTTAACCTCGTTGCCGGCGAGCTTGTTCTGTTCCTGGACGATCTGCACCAGATCGCCGTCGTTCAGAAAGCCTGCGCCTTCAACCACGACGCGGTCGGCTTCATGCAGGCCTTGTACGATCTCGATCTCGGTGCCTTGCCGGCGGCCGGTGTCGACCGCCTGCAAGCCGACCGGCGTGACGGGATTGTCGTTTTGCAGTTTCAGCACATAACTGCGGCCGTCGCGGATCACCACGCTGGCGGCCGGCACGGTCAGCGCCGGACTCTCGGTCAGCAGCACCTGGCCGGCGGCATACATGCCGGAGCGCGCCTTGCTTCCCGGCGCCAGGTCGGCATAGACGATGCCCAAACGGGATTGAGGGTCCAGGGTCGGAGCCAGTTGCCGTAAAGCGGCTTCGGCACGGCTGCCGTCCGGCAGGCTAAGATTGATGTGCAGGCCGGGCCGAATTTGCGCCATCTGCGCGGCCGTCAGTTCGCCGCGCCATTCCAGGCGGTTCTGGCGTATCAGCCTGAACAGTTCCTGGCCGCTGGCCGCCACCGTGCCTAGCGTCGCCTGACGGGCACTGATCACGCCGTCGTCCGGCGCCAATACCTGGGTGTATTTTAATTGCAGCTGTTTGGCCGCCAGCTGGGCCTTGACCGCTTCGACCTGGGTGCGGGACGTTTCCGCTTCGGTTTCATAGCGCAGGACCTCCTGCTGGCTCAGGCTGCCGGCGTTGTTCAGCAGCTTCAATACCCGCTGTTTGTTAGTTTCGGCCTGCGCCGCCGTGGCCTGAGCCTGGGCCAGATTGGCTTTGAGCTGGGCCATATCGGCGATCAGCATGTCATCATCGAAGCGCGCCAGCAGCTGACCGCGTTTGACCACATCGCCGACATTGGCCCGCACCTCGGTCAAGCGCACGCCCGACAGCTGGGCGCCGATGACGGCCTCCTGCCAAGGCGCAATGGTGCCTGCCGCCTCGATCGTCGCCGACCACTGCCGCCATTGCGGCGCGGCCCGGGTCACTGACAATGCCGCCACCGGCTGCGTTTGGCCGGCTTCCGTGGGCTTGGGCGCGGCCCGCAGGTACACCAGGCCGGTCGAAATGGCCAGCACGGCAAAAACGGTGGTCAGTAAGGCGCCACGGCCGATGCCGCGCTGTTTCGATAAGCTGAAAGAAAGAAATCTGGGTGTCGTCATGACAGATAATCTCCGCAGGTAAGAGTTACACGGTGGCTCTATGGCTGAGTCATTGGGTTTGGAGCATTATAACCCAAGCTAGAGTTATAGATGCCGGCCAGTTTCACAAATCCCGAAGCGCAGTAGGGCATCCACATTCTGTTCGCAGATGCGGTACTCACATTGCACGTTCGGCGGGCAAAAAGGCAAATAACTCGCGCGGCTCCCGCTATACCGAATATCCAGATAACGGCCATGCCCAGACAGTCTCAAAAACCCTTGCCCTGTGATGGATAAAGCAAAATATGAACAGGGAAATCTGGTATCATTAGCGACCATTTTACGGTTTGATTAAGAAAGGATAGTGTTGATGAGTAGGGGGCAAGGAAGAAGACCGGAATACCTGTCGGGCCATTGTCATCAGAGCAGATCAATATCCATTCTGGCCGGACTTCAAGCAAATTCCAGACGCCTGACATACAGTCGGCAGGACCGGAAATAAACAATCCTGTCTAAATTTATAACAAGAAGATATGACAAGACGCTCCTTATCAAAAAAAGCCTTGGGTTTAATGATCATTTTAACCAGCGCTTCACCGTTACAAGCCCAGAACCTGATGGAAACTTACGAACTGGGCCTGCAAAATGACCCCGTTCTAAAGGAAGCCCTGGCTAACCAACTCTCTACAGGTGAGCTAAAAGATCAAAGCATTGCCCGTTTTCTGCCCAATCTTTCCGCTACGGGGACCAGCAGCAGAGACTGGCTGCATAATAGAAAAGCCAAGAAAAGCAGCTTTACTTTCCAGGGCGGCCAAGTCAACCAGGAATACTGGAACCATCGTTTTGACCTGAATCTGGCCCAGCCTTTGTTTCACTGGGAGCACTGGATACAACTCAGCCAGTCCGACAATCAGATTGCCCAGGCGGAAGCTTCCTATCAGGCGGAACTGCAGAATCTGATGGTCAAGATCACTGAGGCGTATTTCAATGTTTTATCGGCCCAGGATAACCTGGATTTTACGGTGGCGGAAAAAGACGCCATCGGCCGGCAGCTGGAACAGGCCAAGCAGCGGTTCGAAGTAGGCCTGGTGGCCGTTACCGATGTGCATGAAGCGCAGGCGGCCTTCGATCAGGCCAGCGCCGCGGAAATCGAAGCCAGCAACAATCTGGATAATCAGAAGGAAGCGTTAAGGGAAATCGTCGGCGATACGGAGGCCCAGCTGAATCCGCTCGGCGAAAAGCTGCCTCTGGCCAAGCCCGAACCGGCCAATATCACGAAATGGAGCGATTCAGCGGAGATGAACAACTTCAGCATCATTTCGGCCTTGAACGAGGCGGAAGTCTTTCGTAAATCGGTGGACCTGCAGCGCAGCGGCCACTTGCCGCAGCTGGATCTGGTCGCTTCTTACGGCGTTTCGGACGTAAACAGCAGCTTCGGCTTCCGCGGCGATACGCAAAGTGTCGGCGTGCAATTAAATGTGCCGTTGTTTGAAGGCGGCGCGGTCAATTCGCGCACCCGTCAGGCCAGCTATGACTATGAAGCCGCCAAGGAACGGCTGATCGCCACCAAGCGCGCGGTCAAACGGCAGGTCAAGGATGCGTTCCGGGGCGTCATGTCCAGCATCGGCCAGGTCGAGGCGTTGAAAACGACGGTCGTCTCGGCCGAAAGCGCGCTGGAAGCGACGGAAGCCGGCCATGAAGTCGGCACCCGCACCATGGTGGAGGTCTTGAGCGAGCAGCGGAATTTATACCGGGTGAAACGGGATTACGCGCGCAGCCGCTATGACTACCTGATCAACAGCATCCGGTTAAAGCAGGCCGCAAGCACGCTGACCATAGATGATCTCGAGCAGATCAATCTTTTGTTGATGGCGAATGCCAGATAATACATGCGCTGGTTAATCATTCCTTGCCTGAGGCGCGTCCCGGCTTTAGTTCAGGTTGAAGGAATGTATTGCTTAAAGTAGTTGGGAAATTTACCGTTCTTTCATCGCAAAACAATAGACAGAATTGTCATAGGGTCATAGTGTATTGACATAGGTTGAAAATTCCATGAGTACGGGCCCATTAACAGTTCATGTGGAGTGTTATGCCGGTTACAAGGGAGAGGAAACGCCGCGACGTTTTTTTATGGGTGATAAATCCATCGAAATTGAAGAAATAATCGACCGCTGGCTGGCTCCTGAGTACCGTTATTTTAAAGTGCGCGGAGGCCAAAACGATATTTACATCCTGCGGCATGATGAATTAGCGCAACGATGGGAGCTGACGCTCTTTCAAAGCGGGAAGTATGGCGGCAGCCCATTGTCTTCAACTTAAAAATGCAGGCGCTTATATTGTAAAAAACTCTGCATTTGGGCTGGCAGTTTCAAGCATTAGTTTGGATTTAAGAAGATTATATTGGTTATGTTAGTCGATACAAGCCATGAGATTGAACTCTGTTTGACTATTATTCCTACCTGCTTATGCGTTAAGCCTAGAATTGAAAAAGTGATGTTATACTTGGCTTTGTGATTGATAAAATTATTATATTATGAAATTACGTATATTATTTGCCTTGCCGATTGTAATATTAGCCATCAGTGGCAAAGCCAATGCCACGACTTATAACTGGCCGGAAAATCCCAATGACACTGTCATCACCGAATATCCTGATGGTGTGCCTTTAGTCAAGGCAGAGCAAGAAGAGACCTTGCTGGATGTGGCCAGGCAGTTTAATCTGGGGCAAACTGAAATAGTGCGCCTGAATCCGGATGTGGATCGCTGGCATGTCAAAAAGGATGAGATTATCCGTATCGCCAACAGACGCGTTCTGCCGGATACACCGCACAAAGGCATTACGCTGAATATCTCCGAATACCGTATGTATTATTATCCGCCGGAAGTAAAAGGCGTACCCCGACAGGTGATGTCTTATGCGCATGGTGTTGGCAGGCAGGACTGGAAAACGCCGCTGGGCGAAACTAAAGTTTCACAGAAGGTTAAAAATCCATCTTGGTATCCGCCTGAATCAATTCGACGCGAGCATGCGGCCAACGGTGATCCTCTGCCGGCGGTCGTACCGCCAGGTCCGCATAATCCGCTGGGATTATATTCACTGCATCTGGCGCTGCCCGGCGAATATCGCATACATGGCACCGATATCGACAAGATCTACGGCATAGGCATGCAGATTACGCACGGTTGTGTGCGCACCTATCCTGAAGATATAGAGCAGCTCTATAACATGGTGCCGGTAGGGACGCCGGTTTTCATCGTCAAACAGCCCATCAAGGTGGGATGGCTGGATAACAAGCTTTACATAGAGGCGCACCCTGATTTGGAAGGCGAAGAAATGACGCGGGATCAGCGTTTTGATCTGGCTCTGAATCTTATTCAAAAAGCCAGTAACGGCGAAATACCCGATTTTGATCAGCAAACGCTGAACGAAGCCCTGACCAAGCTGGACGGCGATCCGGTGTCGATCTATGAAAGAAAACCACTTTTGCCAGAGGAAGAGGCTGTAGCCGTACGGCAAGAACCGATTCAAACGTCTGTCAAAAGCCCGACTTTGACCAAGTATTATCGCGGTCCTCAAAAAGCGCCTGTCTATTAGCTGTTCTTTACACCGGCTCTAGCTATTCGTTGCATTACGATCGCGCGTCGAATAGCTTTGCCCATCATTACATCGGACTTGTAAGAAAAAGCCGTGTCGACCATTAATTCAGACGCTGCCTCTTCCTTGAGATATCTGAATGGCCGGAATGCGTTGAACTGAGGCTGTTAATGTCTGATGCAGTAAAAACTAATTGTTTAGTCCCATATTTAAGTGGCGTGTCACCCTAATCAGCAAGCGCAAAAATACAAGCATCTAAAGCGCTTAGCAGGTTGGCGGAGCAATAACACATCAATCCTAAACCGGCCCGGAAATGGAAACAAACCCGTCCTACTCAAGATTGACAAGCAACTCAAAAAAATAACAGAGCCTTGCAGTAAAGGCAGTTGGCATCATAAGCCTTCGGCTTTCAAACAGCATTTCCTTATATTTAAAAGTTTGGCAGGGTGTTTTTTTACACTCGGCATTCTTAAATGCGCACCTATCCTGAAGAATAATGTCCAATCAAATCGATAAATCTCAATGGCCATAATGCGTATGTGTCCCATGGATAACGTTAATATTCTGAAAAAATGAGAACAGGTATTTAAAAAATGCAGATATGACCCTTTCTGCACGAGAGCTAGCCATTGAGGCGGAAATAAGACCAGGCAGGAATGGTCGCGGTTCATGTGTTGAGAGCCTTTTATTGCCGTTATCCTGCGGAAAAAGCGGATGAAATGCATAGGAAGCAGATGTAAATAATTTAAGCAACTGGCAGCGGTTTCTACACAAATTTAGGAGAAACGCTAATGAACAAACAAACAACGATGCAACTCGGTATGATCGGATTGGGCCGGATGGGTGCCAATATGGTACGCCGCCTGTTGAGAGATGGTCATCAGTGCGTGGTATATGACCAGTCGCAGCCTGCCGTCATCGCAATGGTTCAGGAGCAGGCAGTAGGTTGCAGTTCGCTGCAGGACCTGATATCAAAGCTGGAAAAGCCTCGGGCAATTTGGGTGATGGTGCCGGCGGCGGTGACCAACCAGGCCATTGCCGATCTTCTGTCGTATCTGGAGGCCGGCGATATTATCATTGACGGCGGCAATTCCTATTACGCGGATGATATCCGCCGGGCACACGAACTCGCCGCCAAAGGCATCCACTATGTAGATGTCGGAACCAGCGGCGGCGTCTGGGGCTTGGAACGCGGCTATTGCATGATGATCGGCGGCGAGCCAGAGGTAGTCGAGCACCTTGATCCTATCTTCAGGACGCTAGCGCCGGGAGCGGGCAGCATTCCGCGTACTCACGGGCGCGAGCAGAGCGAAGGAACCGCGGAGCTGGGCTATCTGCACTGCGGCCCGAGCGGGGCAGGGCACTTCGTAAAGATGGTCCACAATGGCATCGAGTACGGCCTCATGGCGGCCTATGCCGAAGGAATGGGCATCCTGAAAGCCGCCAATATCGGCAAGCTTCAGCATTCCAAAGATGCCGAGACCACGCCATTACGAGATCCCGAGCGCTATCAATATGATTTTAATCTGGACGAGATTGCCGAGGTTTGGCGGCGCGGCAGCGTCATTGCGTCATGGTTGCTGGATCTGACAGCCGCCTCTTTAGTTGAAGATCCCGAACTGTCAAAATTCGAGGGACGGGTTTCGGATTCAGGGGAAGGGCGGTGGACCATCAAGGCCGCCATAGATGAGGCCGTGCCGGTGCCTGTTCTCTCTACTGCGCTTTATCAGCGCTTTAGCTCGCGCGGCGAATCGGATTTTCAGGACAAACTGCTCTCGGCGATGCGATATCAATTCGGCGGGCACATGGAAAAATCGGGCAATAAATAACCATATGACCGTTTAAGAGGTTCTGTTGCAAATATATAGATGCATGGAGCAATACAACGTTATTCTGTTAAAGCCGCTAACTGCTGATAAGCCGGTTTGCTCCTGTCAGGAAGCCGGCCCTTGCGCATCCTGTGCGCTGCGGCCGTGGCCAAAGCGTGGATAACTCTGCACATGCGTATTAACCGAGTACACCAGATTGTGCAGGCAAGTGAACCAAACCTCGAAAGGTATGGGATGCGTATCCTGCAGGGCCAAGGCTTGTAATATTTTTTCGCAACAATCAAACAGACATTGATTAAAATGATTCGTTTTACCTTAAGTTAGCGAATGAGAGAAAATGAGTATTAAATCCAGTCTATTGAAAATATTGATAAAGCTGACGCCCAACGTATTAATTATCTGGGTCTCAAATATAATTCTGAAGGGCATCGCGGAATTGATAAAATTTAATTTCGATGTCGATTCACGGAAAGTTTACGTGCAGACCAGGCTTTATGGTGAAGAGGGCACGATTGATGTTCATCTGGAGGATTTTTCCGTTTTTCACGACGGGGAAGCCTATAGATTTATTATTCACCATGCCCAATCAGACCGTCCCTGGCTGAACAATTTATTGGCCCGATTCGTCGGAAAAGCCTGGAAAATTCCTGCGCTGCCTCAATTCTCGTCTCAAATTGAGCTTTTGGCCGAGCTATTCAAAGCCAATCCTCCTGCACTGGAAAAGATTGATTGAGAGTGTTCGGCGTAATTGGCATGTTAGTAGAGGATGCGCCGCGTAAGCAGGCGCATCAATTGCAATCGATGTGTTAAAGGCGGCATGATGCGTTTCACGCCTATTTATTACTCCTGCATCCATGCAATTGTCAGCATTTTATGGCTTGCCACAAGTTCTTCTCATTTGAAGAAAACGGTGTTCCCATCAAATTGGCAATGACTGGTTTTATAGCGCTTCAGCAGGTTGCATAAGCCATCGTACGAATAGTCATTACCTTTCAGACAATGTAAATATTTTCAATTACAGAACTGTCTTTTATCTGTTTCATTCCACAAGCTTGTTTCTCTCCCGGCATTGTTAAATGCCGATCAGCGGTTTCACTCAGGAGAACAGTCTATGAAAAACATACTTTTTATGGCCGTTGTGTTGTTTATGCTCGGGACCTCACTGATCAGTCGGGCAGGAGGAGCTGGCAGTGAGTTTGTTGGCTTATGGGAGGCGGTTGATCCTGAGGACGGATCCCATCTGATACTTTCGATTACGAACAATAATGGCGGTACAGTCAAGCTGCTCGTTTATGATACAATCTGGAGTCGATGTAATGGCAGCAGCAGAGGAATTGCTCAAGGCACGGGAGAAGTTTCAGCAGAGCAGTCTTTAAAAGTGGATGATTACACTGTCACTTGTTTTGAAACCGGCGATACCGTGAAAGTGCCCATCACTCTTACCAGAAACCCAGACGGCACGTTATCACGAACCGGCGCCGCGCCATTGGTTCCGCTGATAATTTATCATCAGGCCAGCAAATAAAGGCAGCTACAACCGGATTGCCGGCAAGCAGTTGCCGCATGCGGATGGGGCTGTGCTCAGCATTTCCGTGACGGAGAAGCGTAGGGCGGTTTCGCGCAGCAAACCGCCATTTCCAGCGGCCAGTAGCATCGTGGCGCATTACGTTTTTTAAGGCTTCGGTTGTTGGCGGATTGCCAAGGCAAATCCACTCTACAATTCATCCGCCATACGGCCATGCCCAACGGTTGTGCCGTTGGGTGTCCCTCACACTACGCGCTCCGGCGCCCGGTTACCTCCAATGTTAAACGTTATGAGAGCAGAGCCAGAACCAGTCATTGTGGATTTCCCGCTGCGTGGGGAATGGGTGGCTGCGTATACCCCGGCAGAACAGATACCGAGCCATGGTAGCGATCAGCTCGGCCAACGGTTCGCATACGACTTCGTGCGAATCCAAAGAGATGAGAAGGGCTGGAAATTCTTCCGTCCCCCAATCATTGCCTATGCCCTGTTTGGGGTCAGGCTCCAAGATTGCTATGGTTGGGGCGAACCGATCTATGCACCTTTCGATGGCGTGGTGGTCTCCGCCAACGACGGATGGCCCGAAAGGAAACGATTGCATTTCCTGCGGGATACGGCAGTGGTCCTCAAGAATGGGCTGTTTTTCAACCTGGAGAAGCCCGGCGATCTCAGGTCGGTTGTTGGCAACCACGTAGTTCTCAAAATGAAGGGCAGGGAGGTTTACGCTTTCTTCGCCCATGCGCGGCTTGATTCTGTACGGGTTCATGAAGGCGATCACGTGAAATGCGGCCACTATCTCGCAGATGTGGGGCACTCAGGCAACTCCACAGCGCCGCATCTCCACTTCCAGCTCATGGACAGGGCCAACATCCTCGAAGCACAAGGCGTGCCGTGTGGATTCCGAGCATACCAGGCACTGATCGATGGCGTATGGACGGAGGTTAAAGAGGGAATTCCGGGCAAGAGGGAATTCATCAGATATGGCGAATAACATGTCGCTGAACCGGATGCCGCGCCGCGACGCGGCTCCGTGCCGATTGCCTCAGCGTTGAGCGAACAATTTGCGGCCCATAGCAGCTGTCCAAAAATACACAACGCCGACAGAAATTGGCCAGATTCCGCTAGCCAATCGACAACCAAAAATCGACTCTAAGCCGGACGGTCAGGTAGTGCAAAATGTTTTGAACATTAATATTGCTGGTGGCAAATTGCTTGTGCAAGAGAGTATAGAAGCGTAGGGCGGTTTCGCGCAGCAAACCGCCATTTTTCCAACAGGCCTGTAACATTATGGCGTATTGCGGTTTTAAGGCTCCGGTTGCCGGTGGATTGCCAAGGCAAATCCACCTTACGATTCATCCGCCATACGGTCATATTAGATTTCCAAACGCTACTCTGGCGGAACGGGGTTTGCAACCCCGTTCCTGACGGTTCTGTGATGTCTGAGCCAAGCGCCTACATTTAATCAATGTAAAACGTTTCGGACGGGGCAACATGCCCCGTCCGGCTGTAATTTTTTCGGTGAATTAAACCTCAAAAGGTACGCGGTGCGTACCCTACAGGGCTACAGGGCTTTTGGCCGCGCTACCAAATGCAGACTTTTGATTTGGTTGTTGAGATCTTCTAATGATCTCGTTAGCGCTGAAAAAACTTCGCTTTCAGGCTTATCGGATTCTAATGCCACTGTTACACTGTCTGAATTAAGCTCAGTTACTGAGGACGTAACTATAATCCCACAGGGGTTCAGGCGTATGGAAAGAAAGTCTGGCAATGTATCGTACTCCATCACCTTTTGAGCTTCGGATAAAGGATGAATTACCTGATCAAGCCGTAGTTTGCCTTTTTCATCGTGATTGATTTGATATCGATATTGCATAGCAATTCCTATTTCAATTATGAATTGTGGGATTAAAAATTAATTCTTTAATAAGTATCCGATAATGGTAAAACTCCCTCCGATAATAGCGCCAAGTAGTATATTCTTCCGGTTAATTTTTGCTTGATCATCAGCAAGCCTCCTTTTGTACTCACGTTCAACAACAAAGAACTTTGGAGAGCCGTTTATACTCGATGAAAGTAACTCAGCTAATTTAATAGCTGGCATTTTTTTTAATTCTGTACCGGTTGGGATTCCGTATAAACCTTCATAAAAATCTCTTTCAAAAGCATCCTGCAAATCTTCGTTTGGAGCTAATAGGTGTGCGAATGAGCTTTTTATCTTCAGCCACATTTAGACTCCCCACAATTCAAACAAGTCATACACCCATCCATCAACACCATAGCCTTGGTGCTGCATTTGGTGCAGAGCACGGCTTTTTCAGGAAACGCCTGTCCTTCCGACGAACCATGCTGAGCTTCAAACTCGCGGCGTTTTTCTTCCAGGAACTGTTTCTGATGGTCGCTCATCACTTCCGACTTGATCATGCCGATGTGTTTCAGATGCGACTCAATGGCATAGCCGATTTCAGCCACCAGTGACGGCATGAACACGCCGCCTTTTTTGAAGTAGCCGCCGCGCGGGTCGAATACGGCTTTCAACTCTTCGACCAGGAAGCAGGCGTCGCCGCCTTTTCTGAATACGGCCGAGATAACGCGCGTCAACGCCAGCACCCACTGGAAATGCTCCATGTTCTTGGAGTTGATGAAGATTTCGTAGGGACGGCGCTCTTCATGTTCCGTGCCCTGGTTCAGGATGATGTCATTGATCGTGATGTACAGGGCATGTTCCGACTGCGGCGTTTTGATCTTGTAGGTGGAGCCTACCAGCACTTCAGGACGTTCGACGTTTTCATGCATGCGCTCCAGCGCCTGCTGTTCTTCCTGCTTGGCGGCTTCGGCAGTTTCTTTGGTTACGACTTTGTAGCCGACGATTTTTTTGTTTATTTTCAGTATCATGTCTGTCATCTCGATTAAAACTTGCCGTAGTAGCCTTCTTTCAGGGCGTCAAACAGGTTGGCGGCGGTGTGGGTTTCGCCGTCGTATTCCACTTCTTCGTTGCCTTTCAGCTCGATCACATGGCCGTCTTCGAGCGTGAATTGGTAGGTGGTGTTTTCCAGATCCGATTCCTTGACCAGTACGCCCTGGAACACTTCCGGGTTAAAGCGGAACGTCGTGCAGCCTTTCAGTCCCTTCTCATAGGCGTATTCATAAATCGACTTGAAGTCTTCATACGGATAATCGGTCGGCACGTTGGCGGTTTTGGAGATTGACGAATCGATCCATTTCTGCGCGGCGGCCTGGATGTCGACGTGCTGTTTGGGCGTGATATCGTCGGCGGCGATGAAATAGTCCGGCAGTTGCTGGTCCGGTTCCTGGCTGTACGGCATCGCATTCGGGTTGACCAGTGCGCGATAGGCCAGCAGTTCGAAGGAATAGACATCGACTTTTTCTTTGGTTTTCTTGCCGGCGCGGATGACGTTGCGCGAATAGTGGTGCGCAAAGCTCGGCTCGATGCCGTTGCTGGCGTTGTTGGCCAGCGACAACGAGATGGTGCCGGTGGGCGCGATCGAACTGTGGTGTGTAAAGCGCGCGCCGGTCTCGATTAGTTGCGCGACCAGTTCGGGCTCGATCTGCGCCAGTTGCTGCATGTAGCGGCTGTACTTGGAGTGCAGCAGTTTGCCCGGCACCTGATCGCCGACTTTGTAGCCGTCGGTGACCATTTCGGGGCGTTTGTGCAGCATTTCGCCGGTGACGGTAAACATCTGTTCCATGATCGGGGCGGAGCCTTTTTCCTTGGCCAGCGCGAGGCCTTCCTTCCAGCCTTCCACGGCCAGGGTTTTGGTCACTTCTTCGGTAAATTGCAGCGAGCGCTCGTCACCGTATTTCATGCCCAGCATGGTGACGGTGGAGCCTAGGCCCAGATAGCCCATGCCGTGACGGCGCTTGCTGAGGATTTCGTGTTGTTGCTGCGGCAGGGGCAGGCCGTTGATTTCGACGACGTTGTCGAGCATGCGCGTGAAAATGCGGACGGCTTTGCGGTAAGTGTCCCAGTCGAAATGCGCTTCACTGGTAAACGGTTTCTTGACGAAACGGGTCAGGTTGATGGAGCCCAGCAGGCAGCTGCCGTAAGGGGGCAGCGGTTGTTCGCCGCAAGGGTTGGTCGCGCGGATTTTTTCGCAGAACCAGTTGTTGTTCATTTCGTTGACTTTGTCGATCAGAATGAATCCGGGCTCGGCGTAATCATAGGTGGAGCTCATGATGATGTCCCACAGACGGCGCGCCGGGATCGTTTTAGTGATGCGGCAGGCGAGCAGGCCGTCTTCGTTGACGATATAGCCTTCGTCTTTGCCGGGCAGGTCGCGCCAGATGATCTGCTCGGGGTTATTCAGGTCGAGCTTGTCCAGCTGGAGTTCTTTTTCGGTGATAGGGAATGACAGCGGCCATGGTTTGTCGTTTTTAACGGCTTCGATAAACTCCGAGGTGATCAGCAGCGACAGGTTGAACTGGCGCAGGCGGCCGTCTTCGCGTTTGGCGCGGATGAATTCGACGACGTCGGGATGACCGATATCGAACGTGGCCATTTGCGCGCCGCGCCGGCCGCCGGCTGAGGAGACGGTGAAGCACATCTTGTCGTAGATGTCCATGAACGACAGCGGACCGGAGGTGTAGGCGCCAGCGCCGGATACATAGGCGTTTTTTGGCCGGAGGGTCGAGAATTCATAGCCGATCCCGCAGCCGGCTTTCAGGGTCAACCCGGCTTCGTGCACTTTGTGCAGGATATCGTCCATCGAATCGGCGATCGTGCCGGAAACGGTGCAATTGATCGTCGATGTAGCCGGTTTGTGTTCCAGCGCGCCGGCATTGGAGATAATGCGGCCTGCCGGGATGACGCCCTGACGCAGCGCCCATAGGAATTCCTTGTAGTACTGTTCTTGTTTGGCTTTGCCTTTTTCCGCTTCAGATAGCGCTTTGGCCACTCTTTGGTACGTTTCGTCCATTGTGGCGTCAATAGCGACGCCTTCTTTGGTCTTTAAACGATATTTCGTATCCCAGATGTCAATCGAAGCATCTTGGAACGGTATTTCGGTCACGGCATTGGCGACGACATGGAGTTTGGCTGTCATTGATAAGTCCCTGTGATTGTTGTGTAAGGGGATAAAAACAAGCCGTTGCTTTTGCGGGCAATTTATGCTTGTTAATCGATATGTAGTGATTTATAAATAGGATAACACAATATATAGTGGTTATCGAGAAAATAATGAATCCTCGTATGGTTAAAAAATGCTTGCAGGAAGACGATTTTTTAATGTAGGGATTCTGTTTTTCATCAATTTTAGATTCAAAAACGCCTGGCAAAGTTTAGCGGGATTGCGCCAGGGCAGCGTGCGGAATATCGATTGTGGCGGCGGGTGAGATCATCGTCTGCCTTTTGCAAAGCAGACGATGACAAGCAGAGTCGTTTAGGCGGATTTTGCCAGTTTGCTGTGGCGCATCGAATAGGCGAAGTAAATGATCAGGCCAAGAACCAGCCAGATAATGAAGCGCAACCAGGTGAGGGCAGGCAGGAAAGCCATTAGCGCGCTGCAAGACAGCATGCCGAGTACCGGGAACAATGGGTGGAACGGCGCGCGGAACGGACGGGGCATGTCCGGTTTGACGATGCGCAGTATGAGCACGCCCAGGCAGACCAGCACGAATGCGGCCAGAGTGCCGATATTGACCAGTTCCGCCAGATCGCCCAGCGGCATGAAGCCGGCAGTCAGCGATATGATGATGCCGCAAAGCACAATCACGCGCACCGGCGTTTGTGTTTTAGGGTTGAGCTCGGAAAAGAAAGGCGACAGCAGGCCGTCGCGCGACATAGCGAAGATGATGCGCGTCAGGGCATAATAAAGCACCAGCATTACCGTCGTAAGCCCTGCGATGACGCCGGTTGCGATCAGCGCCGATGCCCAGTTAATGCCGATCAGGCTAAGGGCATGCGCCACGGGCGAGGAGACATTCAGGTCGGTATAAGGCACGACGCCGGTCAGCAGGCCGGATACGACAATATAAACGATGGTGCAGAAGATCAGCGAGACGACAATGCCGAAGGGCAGGTCGCGCTGGGGATTTTTGGCTTCTTCCGCGGCGGTCGAAACGGCATCAAAACCGACATAGGCAAAAAACACCAGCGATGCGCCGGCCAGAACGCCGGTCGTCTTGCCGTCGGGCAAGGTTTCAAACCAGCCGTAAGGCATGAATGGACTCCAGTTGTCCGGATTGACGTTGAACATGGCGACGGCGATGAACACGGTTATGGTGATCAGCTTTATGAACACCATGGCATTGTTGGTTTTGGCGCTGTGCTTGACGCCTATGATCAGCAAACCCATCAGGAGCAGAATGATGGCCGAGGCCGGCAGGTTGATCAAGCCTCCCAGTTTGGGCGCTTTGGTCAACATTTCCGGCAGCGGCAGCCCGATGGCCGTCAAGGCGTTGTTGAAATAGCCGGACCAGCCGTTGGCAACAGCCGCCACCGAAATGCCGTATTCGAGCAGCAAATCCCAGCCGATAATCCAGGCGAACAGCTCGCCGAATGCCACATAACTGTAGCCATAAGCGCTGCCGCATCCTCCGATGGCGGCGGACAGTTCTGCATAAGCCAGCGCGGCAAATGCGCAGGCCAGCCCCGCTATGACGAACGATAGTATGACGGCGGGCCCGGACATCGTTGCGGCGGCTATGCCGGTCAGGACGAAAATGCCAGTGCCAATGATGGCGCCAATGCCCAGAAAGGCAAGATCCCATGCCGATAAGCAGCGATGAAGGCCGGTGCCGGAATGGTCGTCCGGCTTAAGTTGTTTGGTGCGAAAAATTTGCAGTGACATATGATCCCTGAGCGTTTATTAAAGTTGTTTATTAAGGAATTGGACATTGGCAGAAGCGTCATCATCATCTGCTGAGTGAGCCTAATTATAGTGTAGGAAGACAGTATAACGATAAATCTAATGCCATTTTTTGCTTACTTTCAGCGATTAAATGCAGGTTTTCAGTGATTAAGGGCAAGATGATGGCAAAGGCATTGCTCAGCCGGCGTGGTTTCAATCTTGTGTACGCCATCGTACCGACAGAAACGCTGAATGGAACTAAGGTTACAGTCATTTCCGAGGCGAATCGCCTCGTAATCCGTTTCTTCAGGAGCAAAGCTATGAGAGCACTTTGTTGGCATGGTAAATCCGATGTACGTGTTGATACTGTTCCCGATCCCGTTATTGTCGATCCTACGGATGCTATCGTAAAAATAACGTCTACCGCGATCTGTGGCTCCGATCTCCATCTTTACGACGGCTATATGCCGACCATGGAGTCAGGCGACATTTTGGGTCATGAGTCTATGGGAGAGGTTGTTGAGATCGGTGCTGAGGTGAGTACTTTGAATATAGGCGACCGCGTCGTTATTCCTTTCACGATTTCGTGCGGGCACTGCTTCTTCTGCGAAAAAACGCTTTACGCCTGTTGCGATACCACTAACCCGAATGCCGAAATGGCGCGCAAGGTGATGGGGCATTCGCCGGCCGGCATTTTCGGTTATTCCCATTTGTTGGGCGGTTTTTCGGGCGGCCAGGCGGAGTATCTGCGCGTGCCCTATGCCGATGTCGGGCCGATCAAGATTAAATCCGGGCTGCCCGATGAAAGAGTGCTCTTTCTGTCCGATATTTTTCCTACCGGCTATATGGCTGCCGAAAATGCCCATATTGAGGCAGGGGATACGGTGGCAGTATGGGGCTGTGGACCGGTAGGGCAGTTCGTTATTCAGAGTTGCTGGATGATGGGCGCCAGCCGCGTCATTGCTATCGACCGTGTGCCGGAACGCCTGAGCATGGCGCAAGAGTACGGCAAAGCCGAAATCGTCGATTTTGAGGAAGAGGATGTCTACGATCGATTGATGGCGATGACGAATGGCCGCGGCCCTGATCGCTGCATTGATGCCGTCGGCTGTGAGGCGCATGGTACCGGCAGTTTCGACGCAGTACTCGATAAGGCGAAAGCGGCGCTTTATTTGGCCACTGACCGCCCGCATGCTCTGCGTGAAGCGATTATGTGCTGTCGTAAGGGAGGAACTGTCTCAATTCCTGGCGTGTATGTCGGTCTTCTCGATCATATGCCGATGGGGGCGGCGATGAACAAAGGCTTGACTTTGAAAATGGGGCAGACGCATGTGCAGCGCTATCTTGAGCCGCTGCTCGAGATGATTGAAGACGGTCAGATCGATCCGTCTTTTGTGATCACGCATCGTCTGGGATTGGAGGATGGCCCTCAGGCTTACCAGACTTTCCGCGACAAGGAAGATGGCTGCATTAAAGTGGTATTGAAGCCGTAAGCCGGCAAGGCATGGATATTTTATTTCAGATTGATTGGCGGTCGGTTTTTGTTCCATCCGTCGGTATTCTGGAGATTATTGTACGCGGCACGATCATCTATCTGATGCTGTTCGTTTTATTGCGGGTGCTAAGGCGTGAGGCTGGATCTTTGGGAATAACCGATGTTTTGGTGATTGTGCTTATTGCTGACGCGGCCCAGAATGGCATGGCCGGCGAGTATAAATCCGTTACCGAAGGGCTCGTTTTAGTCGCGACAATTGCTTTTTGGGATTACCTGCTCGACTGGTTAGGCCACGA
This sequence comes from Methylobacter sp. Wu1, assembly GCF_036553575.1. NCBI lineage: Bacteria > Pseudomonadati > Pseudomonadota > Gammaproteobacteria > Methylococcales > Methylococcaceae > Methylobacter > Methylobacter sp. Wu1. Next base: position 71,870 of record NZ_JAZHOC010000063.1, read on the forward strand.
GATTCCAGCTATTCAACGACTTATTCATCCCCCTCCCTTGTTGCTGATAAAAGATGGCAGGATGCTGCGCAGAAATATGCGTCAGGAAATGATTACTCAGGACGAGCTGATTAGCCTGATACGTCAACAAGGGGTGGAGCGTGCGAGTGAGGTCAAGGCGTGTTACCTCGAGAGCGACGGCGGCATCAGTGTAATAAAAAAAGACGCTGATGATAGTGGCTCTCAAGGGCCAACGAAAAAGCAGCCATGAATTTCATGGATCTCATTGTTATGCCTGTCCGCTTGAATTCTTATGAGCGGAGTGACTGCAGGGAGAGAATTGACTTTTCTGCCCGTGCAGTCTCTCATAAATTGATGGCAATTTAAAAAAGTGACAAGTCAAATGGAAAATAAATTGCCTGAATGCGCTTTAATGGCGTCTGCCGTTTCTGCCGCCGGTCGACTCTTCAAATTTGACTTTTAAAGGTTTTCCGCAGTACAGGTTGCCGTCTAGCCCGGCGATAGCCGCTCGCGCTTCATGGCCTTCCATTCCGATAAAGCCGAAGCCTCGGCATTTACCGCTAAATATATCCGAAGCCAATTGGATGGAGCGGACTTTTCCATATTGGGAAAATAAAGCTTGTACAGATTCTTCAGTGGCGTCGCTAGGTAAATTTCCTACAAAAATTCGTTTCAACAGATATGTCCTAAGTTCGGAGGATTGGCCAATTTGGCCTATATTAGTCACAACCCCCTCAGTTTATGCCGATGGGGTCGTGGATCAGAAAGTACCGTAAGATTAAGCTATGGATACTTGGGATGCTTGCGGGCCTTTAGGGCCTTTTTCTACTTCATACTTGACTGATTGACCTTCAGTCAGTGTGCGATAGCCATCGCCAGAGATTGCAGAAAAATGCACAAACACATCTGCACCGCCATCGCTAGGTGAAATAAAACCAAATCCTTTGGATTCGTTAAACCACTTAACAGTACCTAATGCCATATAAATTACCTCAATAAATAAAAAATGTTCGATTGCAGATATATCGGGCAATTTAAAGGAAAAAACGAATAGGATTTCTGTAAAATGCTGAATAACATGCAAAATTGGATTAGTGGCCCTATAAGACCTACTAGCTTCTCCATTATAGAGACTAATGTGAGGTATAGCTATCAATATTATTGATGGCTATACCTCGTCTATCCGCATTTAGGTTGTAGGCTGGCTGTTATCAACCAGGATTTTTATTTTTTGTCCGGGACGCAGAGCCTTGCCTATTGTGTCTGAATTCCATTTGCGGAGGTCTGTAAGCGAGACATTGAATTTCCGGGTAATTTTCATCAATGAGTCGCCCGGCTTGACGGTGTAATGGATCAGGCGGAATGGGTTTGGTTCTGCAGAAGATGAGGTAACAAGCTGTTGCTCGCCGCCTTTAATGATGAGTTTTTGGCCGGGTGTCAATGAACTTGCCATCGTGAGTTTGTTCCAGCTTGCGATATCTTTGCCGCTAACCGAAAAATTTTGGCCGATCTTCCAGAATGTATCGCCTTTTTTTACAGTATAGGTTCGGCTATTCTGGAGGTGATTTTTAGATGCTTTGGCGATAATCGGGAAATTGGCTGAATTTCTCGATGAAGGGATTTTTAAAATCATGCCGGAGTGAATAGTATTGCCGGCCAGATGATTGGCCTGGCGGATGGCTTTGGCCGTTGTATGATTTCGGGTAGCAATCGAGGTAAGCGTTTCGCCTGAGCGAACCTTGTGGCGATCGTAAGCAACTTGCGCGACCTGCTCGTCATGGGGAACATGAGGTACTCGTTCTTCATAATACCGATGCTGGGCGACCCGGTCTTCATCGGGCAGCATTGCCAGGTTTTTTTTGAATGACTGGGCCTGGTCAATGGGAACCAATAAGCGATGAGGGCCTTCAGGCGCAGTGGTCCAGCGGTTAAAGCCGGGGTTTAGTTTTAAAAACTCTTTAAGCGGGGTATTGGCCAACTGAGCGGCTTTGTCCAGATCCAGTTGAGATTTGATGTCGACGACCTCAAAGTAAGGCTTATTTGGAATATATTGCAAAGGAATATGGTATTCGTCGGCATGGGCAAATAATTTGGCGATAGCCAGCAACCGAGGAACATAGTTCATGGTTTCTTCCGGAAGGTTCAAAGACCAGTAATCCGCCGGCAGGGATAAATCTTCATTTCTTTCGATGGCTTTTCTTATATTGCCTTTCCCATAGTTATAGGAGGCCAATGCGAGCAGCCAATCTCCATCAAACGTCTCATTCAGCTGTTTAAGAAAAGTAGTGGCGGCTTTGGTTGATGCATAGACGTCGCGCCGGCCGTCATACCACGAGTCCTGCTTGAGACCGAAGAGGCGGCCCGTAGCCGGTATGAACTGCCAGAGGCCCGAAGCATCGCTTTTTGAGTAGGCTTCCGGCAGGAACGCACTTTCAACTATTGGCAGTAATGCCAATTCTCCAGGAAGATTCTTGGCTTCAATTTCATTGAGGATAAGATGCATGTAGGGTTCTGCCCGCTCCTGAACCCTGGCAATATAATCGGGGTGCTGCAGATACCAGTTTAACTCACGGTCTATGCGTTCATTCTCGATTTCGGGCAGTGCGTATAAGGACAGCAACCGATCCCAGACGCTGACGCGGGAGTTTAATGATCCTTTAAATCTTTTTTTAGATAATGGGGTGTGGTGATGGTATACGTAATTGCTGTCTTCCTGGCCCACAATCGGCGGTTTTTGACTCACGCTAAAGGTGGATTTAGGAGTCTCTGAGCAACCTGATGCTATTAAAAGGATCAAAAAAGATAAAAAATTAACCGACCTGTTAAAATTGGTATGCATCATCTAACCCTAAGGTGAAGTCTAATGGTTTAATATCTTATTATTGTACAGCTTGTCTTCCTTGAAAACCATTTAAAGCCATGAATTGTTGAGCTAGATCAATGAAACGCGATTTTTTGTTTGCCTGCTACGAGACTCCCAGGGGCAAGCTGCTAAAGCAGCTTGAAGAATGCTATTTGCGACGGGCTATTACCGTCAGTTGTAAGCAGACTATTTTGCAGATCGGTGGGTTAGGTTGGGAAAATCAGTTCATTGATTGCTCTTTATACAAAAACTATACGGTGCTCGATGCCAAAAATCTGGGCAGTAATGAAGCAAGAAAGATTCAGGCGAAGTCATATAATCTACCGCTGCAAAGCAATAGCGTCGATATGATAATATTGCCCCATTTATTGGAATTCGACGCCAGTCGGTTTCAGACCATGAGAGAGGTGGAGCGTGTCCTGAAGCCGGAAGGCTTGTTGGTCGTGCTGAATTTTAATCCTTGGAGCTTATGGGTCAGGTATCAGTATTTATGGGATAAAAAAATGGCTGACTCCTGGCGTGGACATTTTATTTCCAGGGCAAGAATATTAGACTGGCTGAAGTTGCTGAACTTCGAAGTAACGCTCTCATCAGATTTTAATCTGAATTCGGTGAAATCGACGAATGGCAGATTGAACGCCAACAGACATGCATTTTATGCGGCGGCGTATGCGGTGAAGGCGATAAAACGCCGTTATCATTTAATTCCTTTAGCACCTGTGGAAAGGACAAACCCCCAGTTGGTCTTTGCCAATTCAATGGGTTCACCAACAGAGTCAAGCCAACATGACTGATCGCGTTATTATTTATACCGACGGCGCCTGCCGCGGCAATCCAGGACCTGGCGGATGGGGCGCCATTCTCAAATACAAAGGTAAGGCTAAGGAGCTGTACGGCGGGGAACTGGAGACGACAAATAATCGTATGGAGCTGACGGCTGCCATACAGGCTCTGGAAGCGCTGACAAGGCCCTGTACTGTCGAGCTTCATATCGATTCAAAATACGTACTGCTCGGGATCACCGAATGGATGGTCAACTGGAAAAAGCGCGGCTGGAAAACCGCAGCTAAAACACCGGTTAAAAATGAGGATTTATGGCGCAGGCTGGATGCCGCTATTGAGAAGCACGATATAGAATGGCGGTGGGTAAAAGGGCATGCAGGCGATGAAGGCAATGAGCGGGCTGATGCTTTGGCAAATCTCGGCATTGATTCTTTGATGGCAGAACAGGGTAGCCGTGCAATTGCCCGCTGATAAGCCTTCCTGAATTATTTTTTGCTGTCCAGTAAGGTTTTGAGGTTTGCAAAAGGATTGTGAGTAGGGATTGACTCGGACGTTTTATGAGATTGACCGCTGTCAAAGCGAGCTTCTTCATGCCGCGAATGCTCATTATCGTGGCAGTAAAGGCATAATAATTCCCAGTTGCTGCCGTCGGGAGGGTTATTGTCGTGGTTGTGGTCCCTATGATGAACGGTCAGTTCGCTTAAGTTCTTGTGTGTGAATTCTCGGGCACAACGTCCGCATATCCAGGGGTACATTTTGAGCGCTTGCCCCCGGTAGGATTGTTCCCGCAATTCCTGATTGCGTCGGGCTTCAATAACGATTTGGTTTAATTTATCCTTATCAATATTGGTCTTTTTAGTAGGCATAGGGTTTCTTGTCAGGTAGGCTATGATCTTTTTTACAATTAGAGAAAGGCATCGTCAAATAAGTGCCTTATATATACCTTAAATATGATCTGCTGTAATATTTTTTATCCTTTTATATCTCCATGTGCTTTAGTTTGCTTGGATGCACGGTAAAAAATAAAGCATGACAAAGCCCCCTGGAAAGTCCTATTATTTTCCCCTTTTTTTGGCTTGAGTCGCAGTTCAGCTAGCGATACAAGGTTAAAGCATGTCAATTCGTTATATTTCCATTCTTATTTTCTCTGCTGGCTATATATTGTCAGGATGCACAACTACCCGTCAAATTGCTATCGATCCTCCATCAATTGAGCCGCATTCTTTCCAGCCTTTGCAGGGATTTTCGGTTATTGACGGCGATGATTATTATGTACGGCTGATTTCCGAGTTTGATTCCAAAGCGGACAATGTATTAAAAAACGGCTGCACTGATATTGCGCCATCCTATAGCAAGGGCGATTCATCAGCGGCTCTGATTTACAGCGTTCGTAATAATGCGCTCAAGTTCAACAGTGAAGCCACCGGTTTCCTATATCAGACCGCGACAGGGAAGTGCAATTTCAAGTTCGAGGCTAAAAAACAGTATCTCACACCGTGGATACGCTTGGATTCAGGCAAGGAGACTATGGTCGATTACAACATCTATACAGATGCCAATAATGATCTGAATTTATCAAAACTGGTCGGCGATGTGAATGCGGCCAGTGGTCTGCTGGCGATGACTGGGGTCGGTATGGGCGTTGCCGTTATGGGGCAGTTCGCCAGCGAATGGGTGAAAAGCAGTCAGCAAGCGGCGCCGGCTGCCGTCCAGGAATCAGTCAAGCATAGTTCGGAATCGCACTCGTTGCCGGCCGCGACTTCATTTTCAGGCAAGACAGGTGCGCTCAACCATTCCGTATTCAAGGTTCATGAGGTGTCGGAAGGCGGCCTCAATCCGTTTGGATCGGATATCAAGCTTCTGGGCGAACTAAAGGTTTATCCTGAAATTTTGCCGTCATTATTGCTGAAAATGACTGCGGATGGAATTCCCGATGCGCGAGATTTATCGCTGGAGGAAATGTGGTACTCGCCCATAAAATCAACTACAGGCCAGATTACATTGCAGCAATTGATTGAACAGTCGCAGCATCCGGCAAAGCCGAATTTAAATCCCGACTGGAATAATTATGCTGAAGTCGAGAGTAATTGTCGGAAATTAAAGCTGGTTTTGAAGGATCTCGGTTTTAATAAATTTGACCGTAATGCCGTGCTTTATTATTTTCTGGCTAAAAACGGCGATTGGAAAAGCTATAATATATCTCCACAGATGGCCATGGCCGACGAGATCCGGCCCAAAGTGCTGGAAGATTATCGCCGCAAGGGCTTCGGTAATTGTCTCGCGGTTGACGATTATGCCGTTATGAAATCAATGGGTTTATCCGTCAATGCGCAGTCGGACTGGAATTCGATCGGTGAATCCAGGCAGAAAAAAGAACAGTTTTTTACGCTGATGCAGTCAGTGGAAAGGCAGTTGATTTCAGTGCTTAAAAATCCCAATCCGGCTGAAATGGCGCGCCAGATGTTCCCTTTATTAACTACTGCAAAGAGTGGTGACGGCACGGTATTGCTACAGAATCATTTGGGCGATTTCGGCCTGGAAGCATTGTTGAATCCATCTGCTCCGTTAGCGCCTCCAGTCCCAGGTGCGCCAGAAGCTCAAGCAGCGCAGCCAGCTTCATCCGCTCCCGCGGTTATTCCGGGAGAAGGAATCATTATTAGCGCGCATCAATTGGCGCGAGTCTTTTCCGGGCTTTCCATAAGCGAGCTGAGCTGCGCTCGCCCTGCGCCTGAGCAGCAAGGAAAATCAGCGGAGAATGTGGGGATTTTCTTATTTACTACCAAGGATGGCAGTCCGCGCGCCAAAGGCGGCGCCATAGAGTTTGAATTTTCAGGCGGAAAAATTAACCGCATAGCATTTCAGTTGCCGACTTTCAGGGATTTCGAGCAGGATCTGCTGAATCGTCCCGAAATTGGCGGTTGCCGGATTGATCCGGCTTTTCTGAAGAAGTTGCACTAAAAATTGTCAAGGCTTTATATGAAGTTGACGGGCAATCGAGAATTGAAAATGCCCGGCTATTTCATTTATCAGTGACTAATTCAAGAAAATTGTTCTACATCAAGTTGAATTGTTCCGCATCAGTTAGAATTATTTTGCATCAAGTTAATTCAGATGTCATAAGAAACCAACACAAATCCAAAATTGTCTTTTTCCGAGTAGATTTCAATACATAAAGTAAATAGCGATAGAGTGAAGCTCTTCGGTCTAAATTCTACAGACTTCTAGCTTAGAGAAGCTTCATAGGTTAGAATTGCACAGTTTATTTGTGAGAATTCTTATAGAAAAGACGCAATGGGGGTTTAGTGCGTCTTTGAAATTACGAAACGATAACGCATACAAGAGTTTATAACTACTAACGAGGAGAGCGCTCCGTGAAAACAATAAAGCAACTGCTCGCAGGTCTGATCTTAATGGCTTTTGGCCTAGGGACAGCGCAGGCGGCGTATACGCTCAATTTAATGAAAGGGGTTACAGAAATCAGTAATGATATTTATGACCTGCATATGCTGATTCTATGGATATGTGTATTCATAGGCGTCGTCGTATTCGGCACTATGTTCTATTCGATTTACCATCACCGTAAATCAAAAGGACATAAAGCGGAGCAGTTTCATGAAAATACTACTGTCGAAATTATCTGGACCATTATTCCGACACTGATTCTCATCGGTATGGCCATTCCGGCAACCAAAGCCATGTTGGAGCTGGATGATGTGCAAAATGCAGATATGTCCATTAAAGTCACTGGTTGGCAATGGAAATGGGAATATGAATATCTGGATAATGGTATTCATTTTTTCAGTAATCTGGATGAAGCCAGTAATAAGGCGCGTCAGGTAGGTTCGGACATAGATCCTCGTACAGTTCCCAACTATCTGTTGAATGTGGACAACCCTTTGGTTATTCCTACAAAGAAGAAGATTCGTTTCGTATTTACAGCGGCTGATGTAATTCACTCATGGTGGGTACCTGAGTTGGGCTGGAAAAAAGATACTATCCCTGGCTTTATTAACGAAGCCTGGACCTCTGTTGACAAGCCTGGCATTTATCGCGGCCAATGTACCGAACTCTGCGGTAAAGATCATGGCTTTATGCCTATCGTAGTCGTTGCAATGGAACAGGCCGACTATGACGCTTGGGTAAAAAAGACTCAGGAAGAAGCGGCAAAAGGACCTGATTTAAGTGAGCAAAGCCATGATGAACTGGTCTCTAAAGGTGCTGCCGTTTATGCGAAAAACTGCGCATCCTGTCATATGGCCGGCGGCGAAGGCGTTCCGGGCACATTCCCTGCTATTACCGGCAGCGCTGTTGTGAAAGGCGATATTAAAGACCAGACTAATCTGGTGCTGAATGGTAAAGGCATGATGCCGGCTTTCGGAAAAATGCTGAACGCAGCTGAATTGGCTCAGGTTATTACTTACACCAGAAATGCATTAGGCAACTCAGTGGGTGATGAAATACAGCCTAAAGCTATACAAGAACTGCTGCCTGCAGGATCTGCTCCTGCCGCAAAAGAAAAGCCGCAGGAAAAAGTGGATGCGAGTAAAAAAATGTCGCTTGATGATTTAGTGGCTCGCGGAGAATCTGTGTACGCCCAGAACTGTGCATCATGCCATATGGCTGATGGCGCCGGATTGCCTGGTACGTTCCCGGCCTTAAAGGGAAGCCCTGCGGTAACAGGTGACATCAATGCCCAGGTTGATTTGATGATGAACGGAAAAGGCATGATGCCGGCTTTCGGAAAGACATTAAATGCGGTTGACTTTGCCGCAGTCGCAACATATATCCGTAACAAACTGGGAAATTCGGTAGGGGATTCTATACAGCCTTCAGCGATTCAGTCTCTGCAATCGGCTATGCCTGCTGAAGATGATGATGAGTAAGTCATTGACTTTGTTATCAATAAAATCTTTTCATATATTCATAGAGGTTAAAATATGTCTGCTGTAGTAGCTGAACATGAACATGACGATCATCATGATCACGGCCCTCAGAAGGGGCTTTTAAGATGGGTAATTACAACTAACCATAAAGATATCGGCACCTTGTATTTACTGTTCGCACTGGCGATGTTTTTCGTCGGCGGTGCAATGGCAATGGTTATTCGTGCTGAGTTGTTTGAACCGGGCATGCAGTTTGTCAATCCCCAGTTCTTCAATTCAATGACCACCATGCATGCTTTGGTGATGGTGTTTGGCGCGGTTATGCCCGCGTTCGTAGGCTTGGCCAACTGGATGATTCCAATGATGATTGGAGCGCCTGATATGGCATTGCCGCGTATGAACAACATGAGCTTCTGGATGCTCGTAGCCGGTGTTCTATTGCTCGCCAGCACCTTGTTTATGGAAGGCGGCGCACCTGCAGCCGGTTGGACTTTATATCCGCCGCTGGTGTTGCAGACTGGCAGCGCATTGCCTTTCGCGATTTTCTCAGTGCATTTGCTGGGTATTTCGTCCATCATGGGGGCGATTAACATCATTGCGACTATTTTCAATATGCGCGCTCCAGCTATGACATTGATGAAAATGCCATTGTTCGTCTGGACTTGGCTGATCACCGCATTCCTGTTGATCGCTATCATGCCGGTTTTTGCCGGCGCGGTAACCATGCTGTTGACAGACCGCTTCTTTGATACCAGTTTCTTTGATGCTGCTGGCGGCGGTGACCCGGTTCTTTATCAGCATATCTTCTGGTTCTTCGGACACCCTGAAGTGTATGTCATGATTCTGCCGACTTTCGGTGTGGCTTCCACCATCATTCCGGTATTCGCTCGTAAACCTTTGTTCGGTTACAGTTCAATGGTTTATGCAACTGCATCGATCGCTTTCCTGTCATTTATCGTATGGGCTCACCACATGTTTACAGTCGGCATGCCGGTCGCGGGTGAGTTGTACTTCATGTATGCAACCATGCTGATCGCGATTCCGACTGGCGTTAAGGTTTTCAACTGGACAGCCACTATGTGGAAAGGCTCAATGACGTTCGAAACACCGATGCTGTTCTCGATCGCTTTCGTCGTACTGTTTACCATGGGCGGCTTTACTGGACTGATGATGTCTATAGCGCCTTCCGATTTCCAGTACCACGATACTTATTTCATCGTTGCTCACTTTCACTACACGCTGGTTCCGGCTTCTGTCTTTATTTTGATGGCGGCAGGCTACTATTGGCTGCCTAAATGGACCGGTAACATGTACAACGAGAGAATCGGCAGATTGCATTTCTGGCTGTCTGTTATATCAGTCAATGTTCTGTTCTTTCCTCAGCATTTCTTGGGATTGGCAGGTATGCCGCGCAGAATTCCTGATTACGCGGTTCAATTTGCTGACTGGAACATGATATCAAGTATTGGCGGCTTCATCTTCGGAATCAGCCAGTTGCTGTTCCTGTGGATCGTTATCGATACCATTAAGGGCGGTACAGGTATAAAAGCAACAGATGAAGTCTGGGAAGACGCGCATAAGCATGGCCTGGAGTGGACTTTGCCATCTCCTCCTCCATACCATACTTTTACAACGCCTCCTGCCACTGTACCGACTGAACATATCTAATCTGAATATCACAGATCCATTAGGTTCTAATGGATCTGTGAGCTTAGATCATGTTTATTAAAGGTAACTTTAAAGATACGTTGCCTCTATAAGAGTCAGCCTATCAGGTGCAATATGGATACAAAAAAGAAGAATATTCTGACAGCAGTTGTATTAATCATCGTCGCGGTCATTATTTATGTTTTTGCGGTAATAAGAGCAGTTTCTCAATGAAAGAAAACATTACGCAAAAAAACACTAAGTTAGTTGTTATATTGGTGTTTGTTGTATTGGGTATGTTTGGTTTTGGCTACGCGCTGGTTCCTCTTTATGACGTGCTATGCGATATCACGGGTCTCAATGGCAAGGTTGAGGGCGCGGCAGTCAAGGAAATAAGTTACGAAGTTGATAAGAGCCGAGAAATTACCGTAGAGTTTATGTCCGCGTTGAATGAATCGACGCCTATGGTATTCCGTCCAGAAACAAAGAAATTAAAAATTCATCCGGGCGAATACCATACAGTGAATTTCTATGCGGAAAACAAGACCGATAAAGTGATGGTGGCACGGGCGATTCCAAGTATTTCGCCAGGGCCTGCTGCTGAATATTTACAAAAAATAGAGTGTTTCTGTTTTTCAGAACAGACGTTCAAAGCGCATGAAGGCAAAACCATGCCCGTGCGTTTTGTTGTGAACCCTGAACTGCCAGAAAAATATAAAACGATTACACTCGCATATACATTTTTCGATAATACTGAAACATCAGTAAAAAAATAATAGGGGATGGTTATGTCTACAAATAACTCTTACTACGTTCCGCATAAGGCTACCTGGCCGTTTATCGGTACTGCCGGTTTAATGATAATGCTGGCAGGCTTTGCAAACCATTTAAATGGTTCATCCATGGGATCAGCCTGGATGATATTGGGGCTGGTTGTTTTTATTGTCATGCTGGCCGGATGGTTTACCTTGCAGGCGGGCGAAAGTGAATCCGGCATGTACAATACTCAGGTAGGCATTTCCTATCGTATGGGTATGATGTGGTTCATCTTCTCAGAGATCATGTTTTTCGGCGTTTTTTTCGGCACGCTTTGGTATACCCGTAATTTATCTGTGCCCTGGTTAGGCGGTGAAGGCACAGGTGCGGCAACTAAAGAACTGTTGTGGCCATCATTTGAAGCTACCTGGCCGACTAACGGTCCTGCCCATGTCGGCGGTGAGTTCGAGCCAATGGGAGCTTGGGGTCTGCCTTTTCTGAATACATTGATCCTGTTGACCAGCGGTGTAACCTGCACATGGGCGCATCATGGCTTATTGGCTCAAAAGCGCGATCAACTAATCAAAGGTTTGATGGCGACTGTGGCGTTGGGCTTTTTATTCGTGGCTTTTCAGGCCTATGAGTATCATGAAGCTTATACTGAAATGGGCTTGACTTTAGGTTCCGGTATTTACGGATCTACATTCTTCATGCTGACCGGTTTCCACGGTTTCCATGTCTGTGTAGGTGCTATTATTTTGAGCGTTGTGCTGTTCCGTAGCTGGAAAGGCCATTTTAAACCGGAAAATCACTTTGCTTTTGAAGCTGCCGCTTGGTACTGGCACTTCGTTGACGTTGTGTGGTTAGGCTTGTTTGTATTTGTTTATTTAATGTAATCTAAAAACAAGGCTGACAAAAAAGCGCTGCCTAAACCGGCAGCGCTTTTTTTTTGTCGGAATAACAGCAAGGCTATTTTTGAGTCTGTGCCGGCTTTTGTCCGTGCATTTGAACGCCCAATCCATGAGGTTTAAAGATACCCGTAGCAAAGGCGATAAAAATAAAAATGAATAGAATGATTGAAAGAGTAATGCGAAAAGTCAGTGCCCGGACTGTTTTTTCGGATTGTTCCTGATCTTTATATTTAACCAGATAAAAAAGTGCAGAGCCGAGGCTGATAATGATGAAGACGAAGGCAATAATGACAATGGTTTTTATAATCATGGCGTAGTTATGCTGGCAAGTAAGTTTCTGGTATTCTCGATTATTCAGTTGTCTGTGCCAATAGGTAAAAGCAAAAAAGTATGATTATCAAAGTTGGCTCCAGGTCACTGGAGCTCAAAATAGCCCCGACAATAGTTTACTTGTGTTTATTATCATTGCTGTTGTCATTGGGAGCCTGGCAATTAAGAAGATCGGATGAAAAGCGGACATTTATCAAACTGGAGGAGCAAAGGATGTCTTCCGGTACGCTGCATTTGTCGGCACATGCCGAAGATGATCTGAGTGTGTTGAAATACAGGCATGCTACAGTAACCGGTAGATATGATTCGGCGCATCAGTTTTTGATAGATAATCAAATCAGTGACGGCAAGCCCGGCTATTATGTATTGACACCGTTTATATTGCTGGGGGAGACCAGGGCGGTACTGGTTAACAGGGGATGGGTACCTCTAAATAACAAAGACCGTTCAGTTTTGCCTGATCTGTCTGTTGATGAGCAGCAAACGGCTGTTTCGGGGCGGATTAATAGTTTTCCTAGTGTCGGTATAAAATTGGCCGGCGCCGAGATTCCGACTGACAGCTGGCCCTCGGTGGTTCAATGGGTCGATACTGATGTTCTGGCTAAGAAGTTAGGCTATCCATTATTCTCGTTCCAGATTGAACTGGATAATAATTTATCCGGAGGATTTAAACGGGAATGGCGCACTACAACAATTATGTCCCCAGAGCAGCATGTAGGATATGCGGTTCAGTGGTTCGGGTTAGCCTTGACGCTTACGTTTATATTTATTTGGTACAGTTTTAAAAGAGACAATGAGTAATCAGCAGAAAAGAAATCGTTTATTGATTCTGGCTATTTTTGGTATGTCTATCATTCCTTTTTTAATTGCCTGGGTATTAAAAGAAAATCCTGAGCTTTTGGAAGGCAGAACTAATTACGGCCAGCTTATAACCCCTGTTATCACGACTGAACGGAGCGATTTTGCAGGATTTGATCAGTTTACAGCGCAGAATATGGATCAATTGCCGGGACACTGGCTGATCGTCAATGTGATTCCGCATGATGATTGCAATGAAGTATGCCGAGATGCTATGTACAAAACCAAACAATTACAGCTAATGATGAGCAAGGATTTGATCCGGACTCGTCGTGTCGCCATGGTTTTTAAGGATGTAGCGCCTGAAGCCGCTGCTGAATGGTGGAAAGACGAGACGCGCTTGTTAAGAGTTAAGCCTAATGAAGCTGTCATTAAAAAAATCGCTGCCGTCAGGCAAGACGGCGTACCGGACGGTATGCTGTTGTTAATGGACCCGTTAGGCAATGTAATGATGCAATATGAGCCTGGATTTGATCCATATAAAGTAAAAAATGATCTGATGCATCTTCTGAAAATTTCACAAATCGGCTAATAGAAAAATAAAAAATGTTTAGAAAAATAACCCTCTTTAGCGCCGCCTTAGCGTTAATAGTGATTATATTAGAAGCGTATGTTCGTTTGTCGGGAGCGGAACTAGGCTGTCCTGATTGGCCTGGCTGTTATGGTCAATTGGTAATAAGTGATGATGCGGATTTTAGAGCTCAAGCCATACAAGCATTTTCAGATAAGCCGCTTGATACCGTAAAAGCATGGAAGCAAATGAGCTACCGCTATCTGGCGGCCTTCCTAGGCTTTTTTATCGTATTGCTGGCTTTGATGTCATGGCGTCAGAAACAGGCGCGCATGCAATCTATAACAGTTTCATGGGCGCTGGTGCTCTTGTTCGGATTGCAGGCGGCTCTGGGGGCGTGGATTGTAAAAACGCAAGCCATGCCGATTGCGGTAACCGGTCACGTGCTGCTGGGCATGATGATTTTCTGGGGATTGTCTTGGCTGTACTTGCGGCTGGACCCACTCGTTTCTGTATCAAAATTACGCACAGGCCCTGTAAACTTTGCCCGCTTTGCCATGCTGGTTTTGTTTTTGCAAACTGTTTTAGGCGTGTGGACCAGTACAAATTACGCTGCATTGGCTTGTGCCGGTTTTCCGCAGTGCAATGGCGCCTGGTGGCCTGAAGCCGATTATCAAGGTGCGCTTAATTTATTCAATGGCTTAATCACCGGATACAGCGGCGTAATTCCCTACAATGCCCAAGTGGCGGCGCACTGGCTGCATAGGGTGGGCTCACTGGTCAGCTTTATTCTGCTCAGTTTGCTGATGCTGAGCGCCACTTCGGAAAAATGTCCGAAGCCCGTTAGAAAAGCCGGTCTGCTTTTGAGTGTGTTGCTGTTTGTGCAAGTCGTCATGGGCATTGTCAGTGTCAAGCTGGCCATGCCTTTATGGGCAGTAGTGGCGCACAGTGCGTTTTCTGCGCTGCTGATGCTGCCGCTGGTCGCCATCAGTTTTTACAGCAGATATGCCTATGCAGAAGCGCCGCAGCCCGTTGCGGTGCAAGCGCCTGCCGGCGTTGTCGCTGAAGAGGTCTATGTCGAGCCGCCGGCCGAATCTCTCTATTTACGCCTCAAATCGCAGCTAAAGCGCACCCGCTCCGGACTCAGCGGTGCATTGGCCACCATCTCTCTGGGGCAAAAAGGAATTGACGAGGATTTGCTGGAAGAGATTGAAGCCCGCTTGTTAATGGCCGATGTCGGCATGGATGCCACAACGGAAATCATTCGACGCCTGACTGAGCGCGTCGAGCGACATCAGTTGAACGACAGCGCCGCGCTGACATCGGCCTTGAAGCAGGAATTGCTGGCTATGCTTCAACCTTGCAGCCAGCCTCTGCATATCCCTAAACAGGATAAGCCATTTGTCATTCTGGTGGTGGGCGTCAATGGCGCCGGCAAAACTACGACTATCGGCAAACTGGCCAAGCGCCTGCAGGCTCAAGGCTATAGCGTCATGCTGGCGGCCGGCGATACGTTTAGAGCTGCAGCCGTCGAGCAGCTGCAAACCTGGGGCGAGCGTAATAACATCCATGTGGTGGCTCAGCATACCGGCGCTGATTCCGCATCGGTTATCTATGATGGCGTCCAGTCCGCGCAGGCGAAAGGCATCGATGTGTTGATTGCCGATACAGCGGGTCGACTGCACACAAAATCAAACTTGATGGATGAGCTGAAAAAAGTAAAAAGAATCATGGGCAAGCTGGATGAAACGGCACCTCATGAAGTCTTATTGGTATTGGATGCCGGTACCGGTCAAAACGCATTGTCTCAGGCCAAGCTGTTTAATGAGACAGTTGCCTTAACGGGACTGGTTTTAACTAAACTGGACGGCACGGCGAAAGGCGGTGTTATTTTCGCCCTGGCTAAACAGTTCGGTATTCCCATCCGTTTCATCGGCATAGGGGAGGGAATCGATGATCTGCAGGATTTCAATGCGGAAACTTTTGTAGACGCATTATTCGTCAAAGACTGAAAAATGTTATGTTAAAGTTTGATAAAGTCAGCAAACGTTATCCTGAGACCGGGGATGTGCTGCGCAATGTCAGTTTCCATTTGCAACATGGCGAAATGGCTTTTCTGACCGGCCATTCAGGGGCTGGCAAAAGTACCTTATTGAAATTGATTGCCGTCATCGAGCGTTGCAGCCGCGGGCAAATTTTATTGGACGGCCATAACGTCAATCAGGCAAAGGAAAGCCAGATTCCCTATTTAAGAAGGAAAATCGGGTTGATTTTCCAGGACTATAAATTGTTACAGGACAGGACAGTCTTTGATAACGTGGCGTTACCGTTACTGATTGCTGGTTATGGACACCACGAGGTCCCCCGCAGGGTGCGTGCCGCTCTGGATAAGGTGGGATTGTTAGGCAAGGAAAGAAAATATCCGCTGGCTTTATCCGGCGGCGAACAGCAGCGCGTTGGCATAGCAAGAGCTGTTGTCAATAAGCCGCCGATGATTCTAGCCGATGAACCGACCGGGAATCTGGATCCGGAATTGTCAGCGGAGATCATGCATTTATTCGAGCAGTTTCAACAAGTAGGCGTCACCGTATTGATTGCGTCGCATGATATCTCACTGATCAATCAAATGAACTATCGCGTTTTGAAGCTGGATCATGGGCAACTGGTGGCAGGTTAAAATGAAGCGCAGAAAAAATACAACCAGCTTTCCGAGCGTCTTGATGAAGATTTTCAGAAGTCTATATGATGCTCGAGACAAAAAAGCACCTGCAAGGCCTCAAAGACATCACCCAAAAAGCAAAACTGCAACGCCAACTAGGGCGGATGGTCCGAAAACCAGAGTTTTGAGAGGTGATTTCAGAGATAAATTGCACGCCCATCTTGACCTGCATGCACATGCATTCTTTTCCAGCCTCGGGCGTCTGGTCGATTCACCGTACACGACCATTATGACTATAACTGTGTTGGCCATTGCCATTTCTTTAGCCAGCGTTTTTTATATTGCCGTGGCGAATCTTCAGCAGTTGGCTGGTAATTTGGAGGCAAGCAATCAAATATCGCTGTTTCTGCGCGATGATATTTCTGAGGCAAGCGCCAGAAAGTTTGCAGAAGATATAAGGCGCAATCCTGCCGTCCAAGAAGTCAAATTAATAACCAAAAACCAGGCTTTGGAAGAGTTCCAGACTTTCAGCGGTTTCGGCGAGGCTATCAAAGCGCTGGAAAAAAATCCGCTGCCTATCGTCATCCAAGTCTTGCCTAAAAATACCCTGGAAGATGGACAGGAACTTGAGAAATTGCTTAATACTTTTAAACAGGCTGTTGAAGTTGATTTTGCCCAAATGGATATGCAGTGGGTCAAGCGTTTGCAGTCTATCATGGAATTAGCGCGGCGCGGCAGTATTGTACTAAGCCTGCTGTTGGGCATCGCCGTATTGTTTGTTACCGGCAATACCATACGATTGGAATTGCATAAACGCCGCGAAGAAGTCGTGATTGCCAAGTTGGTAGGCGCCACCAACAGCTTTATTCAACGGCCATTTTTATACAGCGGATTTTGGATCGGTTTTTTTGCAGGCGTGGCAGCATGGTTTATCGTTGCCGCGATGATGCTGATCGTAAAGCAGCCAATAGAGGAGCTCTCCGGTTTATATGAAGGGGATTTTCATATGCTGTTTTTGAGTTATTCGGAAACATTGGCGCTGCTGTTTATCTCTTCTTTGCTGGGTATGCTGAGCTCGTGGGCTGTGCTTAGCTACCAGCTTCATAAGCTAAAACCCGAGTAGAGCAGTGGAACTTAGAAAATTATTAGCACTCTTAAAAAGAGAGTGCTAGAATTCGAACTAAGTTATTTTACCAAGGGGATACCATGAGTAGTGCATTAGCTTTACCCGTTAATCTGTCAGTCGGAACATTTGACGCTTACTTGAATCTTGTCAGGCAGATGCCTAGATTGACTGCCGATCAAGAACGTGAATTAGCCTTGAGATTCAGGGATCACGACGATCTGGAAGCGGCTCGGGAATTGGTGATGTCCAACTTGCGTTTTGTCGTTCATGTTGCCAGAGGCTACAGCGGCTATGGCTTGCCTATGCCTGATATTATCCAGGAAGGCAATATCGGATTGATGAAAGCCGTGAAGCGCTTCGATCCTGATGTCGGCGTGCGGCTGGTCTCTTTTGCGGTGCATTGGATCAAAGCCGAAATACACGAGTATGTCATCAAGAACTGGCGTATCGTAAAAGTTGCGACCACGAAGGCGCAACGGAAGCTGTTCTTTAATTTGCGCAAATCCAAAGCGAATCTGGGCTGGCTGTCCAATGACGAAGCGACCGCTATTGCCAAAGACCTGGATGTCGATGTCGATACCGTGTATGAAATGGAGAAACGCCTGGACAGCAGGGATATAGCTTTCGATATGCCTACCGATGAATCCGAGGAAGAAAACTATATAGCGCCTGTCAACTATCTACAGCAGCATGGCACTGACCCGGCCTTATTGCTTGAAAATGAAGATTGGGGAGGGCATGAGCAGAATTTATTATCCGAAGCTTTGTCCGAGTTGGATGAACGCAGCCTGGATATTCTCTCCAGCCGCTGGCTGGCGGATAAAAAAGCCACTTTGCACGAACTGGCCGAGCGTTACAACGTGTCTGCGGAAAGAATCAGGCAGTTGGAACAAAATGCCATGAAAAAGCTTCGGGCAGCGGTTGTGCTTGAGGCTTGACCGATTCATCATGTTTAACAAAAAAGGCTTAGCGGTTTAACCGCTAAGCCTTTTTTATTTGCTCGCGGCTGAATCTGTTAAACAAGCGCAGGTGCGGAAATATTAAGGAATCCGATAATATTTCAGGCGGGTTTGAGGATATCCAGAATAGCCTGGGCCTGTTCTGCAACCTCGCGGCCCAGGTTGGTCAGATAGCCGCCATCTTTCTGCGAGATAAGGCCTTTTTCGTATAAACGCTGGGTAGCGTTTATGACTTCCGGCGCTGCTGTCTTGTGAACCTTGACGCCTTCTTGAGTGGTAGTGAGGTTGTAACGGACCAGCATGTTCAGTTCCTCTACAATATCTTGCGTATAAGGCATAGTGAATCCCCATGAATAGTTTTATGAATTGATAGCATAATACTTTTCGAGGCAAGGTATGTATTTTTTACGGTAAGGGTTCAGGCAGGTGATTTCGGCTTCTGGCACGCACTGCGGCCCTGTTTTTCACAGAGCTGATAGCTTAACTGTGCAGCCCAATATTGATAGGCCAGTACAATATCTTCCCAGCCATTGAATGCGCCGATCAATGATTTGCCGCCTCCACGGCCGTCGGCCGACGCCATGAGCAATTCACCGGTTTGCGAGTCGGTTATTTTGCCTTCAACGCTGGCTTTGCCGATATGGGATTCCGTGTCAGCATCGGTGATGGCAAACTGGATGCGCAGCGTATCGGGACCGGGTTTGTTGACTAATTTAAAGTCCTGTTTCAAGATTTCGCGGATTCTGTAATCAAGCAGTTCCTTAAGCCGGTAGTTATCGGCGTGGGGCAATACATTGAGTTTGGAATTGGGAAGCTTATGGATAGTAACCGGATCAACAATCACTTTTTTATAAAAAGCCCAGTCCGTTCCACTTTTCCAGTAACTGAGCAAGGCATCATCTTGCCGATCTTCTTTAAGCAAGGAATAGTCATCCAGAAAGTCAGACGTTTCAATATGTTCCGCCTGATAGGCTTTCCCACAGCCCGTACTTGAAAAAATAAAAAAAATTAGACCGATGCGGATAAAAATAGACATAAAATACAGTGACCTGAGCTGATATTGGAATTCAGCTTATAAGTGTAATGTATTTTTGCCGGATGGGTAGGGCAGCCGGAAGCGTTTTTACTCGGCCAAGTTTAAAGGCGAAAAAACCTGCCAGGGCAACCCTTGGCAGGTTTCATGTTCGCTATGAGCAATGGATTGTTAGCGGCCGCTCATGCCGTTGCCGATATAGGCGCCCGCGGCTGCGCCCAGTCCGGAAGCAACGGGGTCACCCTTGCCGATCTCATAGCCTAAAGCACTGCCTACAGCGCCTCCTACCAGTCCTGATGTGGATCGTTGATCGGGACTTGGATACCGGGGCGCGGGCGGCGGAGGCGGTGCCGGATAATATCTGGCTTCAGGCGCATGGTAATAGTGTCTCTCCACGATTACCTCACGGTGTTTTTTATGATGGCCTCGGCCATGTCCTTTACCGTGTCCTCCGGAGGCATAAGAAGGCGAGGAATATGCGGCGACAAGCGCAGCCAATTGAATTATAAAAAGCAACTTTTTCATAGAATCCTTCTCGGTAAATAATTTAGTTCAGAGCAGGTGTGTCAACCAATACAATTGACGGCAGTTATAGGTTTTAAGAAATAGTAGGCGGCTAAACCTTAACGGATGCTTAACAAAAGCTGCCAAACCATGATTTCCTGTCGAAGTGGGTCGAAATCAAATAGTGACACAGGACCGCTATAACAACCGGCATTTTATTTTCGCATCCTCTATCAATAGCTGCTCCTGTCACGTCAAACTACAGCTGAACCATGAAAGTATAGTTCTTCTTGTTCTTTATTCAAAAAACTAAAAAATAATTAATTGCCGCAGCAATTTATGTAACGCTTATAATGATGGCGTTTTTTGATTTAATTATTATTTTTAGTGGCATATCTATAAATGGAAAATTTCATCCCCGGTCAGCGTTGGATCAGTAATACCGAATCAGAGCTCGGTTTAGGTCTTATTCTCGAGGTAACAGGCAATCGAGTCACTGTGCTTTTTCTGGCCAGTGACGAAAGACGCGTTTATGCGCGCGATAATGCGCCCTTAACCCGTGTCCGGTTCTCACCGGGCGATCCGATTGAATCGATGGACGAGGTCAAGCTGAAAGTAATCAGACTGGACGAGCAAAATGGTTTGATCACCTATATCGCTAAAAATGAGGATGGCCAGGAAGTGCGTCTGGAAGAAGTCGAATTGAATCACCACATCCAGTTTAACAAGCCTCAGGATCGGTTGTTCACAGGGCAAATCGACCCCAGCTCCTGGTTTCAGCTGCGTTACGAAACCTGGCGCCGACTCCAGCAACACCAGCAATCGCCCGTCAAGGGCCTGCTCGGCGGAAGGACTTCACTGATTCCTCACCAGTTGTTTATCGCCCAGGAGGCGGCTAATCGCTCTGCGCCCAGAATCATGCTGGCCGATGAAGTGGGTCTAGGCAAAACAATCGAGGCCGGCCTGATCCTCCATCACCGGCTGATCAACGGGCTGAGCAACCGGATTCTGATTATGGTGCCGGAAAGTCTGCTGCATCAATGGCTGGTCGAAATGCTCAGACGCTTCAACCTGCGGTTCAGCATTTTTGATGAGGAGCGCTGCCTCGAAACGCACGGCGATAACCCGTTTTCAACCGAACAGCTGGTGCTGTGCAGCCAGAACTTCTTCGCCGCTTATCCGCGCCGGCAGCAGCAGGCGCTACAGGTGGCCTGGGATATGGTTATCGTCGATGAGGCGCATCATCTCGAATGGAGCGAGGAAGCGCCGAGTCCTGAATATCTGTTTGTCGAGCGTCTGGCTCAGTTGGCGCCCGGTCTGATATTGCTGACCGCCACGCCGGAGCAGTTGGGCAAAGAGAGCCATTTCGCCCGGTTAAGATTGCTTGATCCGGACCGCTTCTACAGCTTTGCAGCGTTCCTGGAAGAAGAGCGGCTTTTTGAGCCGGTCGCCGACGCGGCCAAAGTGTTGCTGGCCGGTGAGCCGCTCGATGAAGCCGCCACAGACTCGTTAAGGACATTGCTTAAAAACGACAACGTTGAAGTCTTGCTGCAAAATCTGAACGATGCCGCCAAAGCACCGGCTGCGCGCAATGAATTGATCAAGATACTGCTGGATCACCATGGCACGGGCCGCATTCTGTTCAGAAACTCCCGGCAAACGGTGCAAGGCTTTCCTGAACGGGAACGTTACGGTTATGCGTTAACCGGCCAGGCCAATGCCGATGATCTGCAACAAGATCCCCGCTATGTCTGGCTGGTCGATAAGATCAAGCAGCTGGCCGGCCAGAAAGCCCTGCTGATCTGCAAACACGCGCAAACGGCGATCGATCTTGAGCAGACGCTGAGAAACCGCGCCGGCATTGCCTCGGCGGTATTCCATGAAGGCATGTCGATCATTGAGCGCGACCGCGCTGCCGCCTATTTTGCTGATCAGGAAAGCGCTGCAAGATTGCTGATCTGCTCCGAAATCGGCAGCGAAGGCCGTAACTTTCAGTTTGTCCATCACCTGATTCTGTTCGATTTGCCGACCAATCCCGACTTGCTGCAGCAACGCATCGGACGGCTTGACCGTATCGGCCAGAAGCATGTGATCCAGATTCATGTGCCTTATCTGGAGAATACCGAGCAGCACCGGCTGTATCGCTGGTACGATGAAGGCCTGAACGCCTTCCGCAGCAACTGCTCGGCGGCCCAGCCAGTCGCCGACCGGCTGCATGATGAGCTGACCGCTTTTCTGCAGACCGGAAGTCAGTCTGAGATAGACGCTTTCATCAATAAAACGAAGGCTTTGACGGCGGAAATCGAGATCGAATTGCACAACGGCCGCGACCAGCTGCTGGAATTGAATTCCTGCCGGAAGGAGCAGGCCCAGGTTATTATCGACCAGCTCAAGTCCTACGAGAACGAAGGCGTGCTTTGGCCCTATATGGAAGATGTGTTTGAGTGCTATGGCGTCGATACCGAGTTTCATTCGCCCGACTGCTTTATACTCAGGCCCAGCGAGCATTTGCGGCTCGCCCATTTTCCGGGGCTGCTTGAAGACGGCGTCACCGTGACCATTGACCGGGCCTGCGCACTGGCGCGCGAAGATATGCTGTTCATGACGTGGGAGCATCCGATGGTAACGGGCGCCATGGATATGGTGCTGTCCAGTGAAACCGGCAATGCCGCAGTCAGCGTGGTCAAACACAGCGATCTGAAAGCCGGGCAATTTCTGCTGGAGTGCCTGTTTATTGTCGAATGCAGCGCACCCGCCGAATTGCAGGTCGGCCGTTTTCTGCCGCATACGCCGATTCGGGTACTGGTTGATCAAAATATCAAAGACTTGAGCGACACCATAGGGCACCGCAGCCTGGTTGAGACAGGAACGACTTTCGATAAGCAGAAAATAGTGGCGTTTATAAACGGTCAGCGGCAGCATCTTGTCAAGATGCTGGACAAAGCCGAGCAAAAAGCCAATGCCGATATGCAGGTGCTGATCGCCGATGCGACCAAAGCCATGCTGGACTCATTGACCAGCGAGATAAAGCGTCTGGCCAGGCTGAAGAAAGTCAATCCGACTATTAAAGAGGAAGAAATCGAGCTGCTGAAAGATAGGGCGATGCTGTTGCATGAAAACATTCAGGTGGCGCAATTGAGGCTCGATGCCGTGCGGTTTGTCATCACCAGCTAGGAATGTGGGGGCGGCTTCAGTCGCCCTAAAAGCATTTCATGTGAAGCAGAAATCAGACAGCTTCATGCTTCGTAGGAACAAGCCACTTTTCAAAAACTTATCGAGTATTTATTCATGATCAACATTGGCAAAATCAACAAGTTGAAAGTCGCCAGACAGCTAGGCTACGAGATATATCTCGATAGCGGGACCGCCAGGAAAATCCTGCTGGCCGATAAAAAACTGCCCACCAATTGCCAGGTTGGCGATACTTTGGATGTGTTCGTCTATGTCGATTCGAAAGGCCATCTGGCCGCGACGACGCAAAAGCCTCTGGCTCAGGTGGATGAAGTGGCCTGGCTGAAAGTGGTCTCTATCAATTATATCGGCGCTTTTCTGGACTGGGGACTGCCCAAGAATCTGCTGGTTCCGTTCAGTGAACAGCACCATGAAATGGAAGTCGGCAAGTCCTATCTGGTCAAATTATTCCTGGATGACAAGGGGCGTATTGCCGCGACGACCAAACTGGACGAATGGCTAGAGGAAGAATCGGTCGATTTCAAGCCAGGCCAGAAAGTGTCGCTGATCATCGCCGATAAAACCGAGCTGGGCTATAAAGCCGCCGTCAACAATACCCATTGGGGCTTGCTGTATAAAAATGAAGTGTTCCAGCCGCTTAGAAAAGGGCAAAAGCTGGACGGTTACATCAAGCAGATCAGAGACGATAAAAAGATCGATCTGGCCCTGCATGAGCCTGGTTACGGCAAAGTCGAATCATTGACCGATAAAATTCTGGCCAGGTTGAAGCAGAATGACGGCTATTTGGGGCTGAGCGACAAAAGCCCGCCGGAAACTATTTATGCGGCATTCGGAGTCAGCAAAAAAGTGTTCAAGCAGGCCATCGGCGCTTTGTACAAGAAGCAACTGATCCGTATTGAAACAGACGGGATCAGGCTGGTTTGATCCATACCCGGCAGTTCAGCATATAAAATCACAAAGGACTCAAGGCTCATGAAGGGCTGAGAGTCTGTATGATCTCATCATTTCCGTATTCCAGATAGCTCGTGAACTCTGTAGATGGTTCACCTGCCGATATCTTCTTGCGTGATCGCAGAGCAGTCTGAATGCGATTGCTTCAGCAAATACAAGTTCAAGTTTTTCGAATTTTCCACGCTGGTATTGGTCACATTTCTAAAAATAAATAAAGGATCGGTTTCAGCGCAGTCATAAAAAATTATTGCACTGGTTCAGCACACTATCAAAAACAGCAAACTCAAATGGTGGTAGCCATTTATGAATGGAAGGTTTTTTATCGCAAACAAGGACCGCCAACGTTGGTTGATAATCCGCCAATGGATTTTAATATGGGTGCTGCTGACGCTGGTGCTGGCTACTGTTCTGTGGATCGTTCATAAAACTCATGAGGCATCGACGCTGGCCTTAATGTATAGCGAAGGTCAACAGACCGTGAGGACCGCAAGCCAAACCGTTGACGAAGAATTGAGGCTACTGCATGGCGATATACTTTACCTGAGAGACCAGCCGGTGCTGCATGAATGGCTCGAAAAGCAATCCCCCATAGTCTGGAAGCGTTTGGGGAACGACCTGCTCGCCTTCGTAAAATACCGCGAACTTTATGACCAGATTCGGTTTCTGGATGAAAAAGGGCAGGAGAGAGTGCGTATCACCTGGAATCAGGGGCAGCCCGTGATCGTGCCGGAGAGAGAATTGCAGGACAGGTCCGAACTCTATTTTGTCGAGCAAGCGCTCGCTCTGGACAAGGACGATATCTACATCTCTTCATTCGATCTCAGCATCGAGCATGGCGCCATCGAGCAGCCGATAAAGCCTGTGATCCGGTTTGGCACGCCGGTATTCGACCGGCGCGGACAAAAACGCGGCATCATTTTGTTGAACTATCGGGGACAGCGATTGATCGATCAGCTTCGAGCGATTTCCAGGCAAAGCATCGGCAGTCTGTGGCTGCTCAACACCCAGGGTTATTGGCTGGTCGGCGCCCGCTCCGAGGACGAATGGGGCTTCATGTATCCCGACCGGAAGAACAAGCGCTTCGCCAACGATTATGGCGAGGCCTGGCGCTCTATTACCGAACACCCCGAACGTTTGCAATTCATGGCTGGCGGCGATTTGTTCACTTACGGCGCGATTACGCCGAGCGCACTGTTTGGAAAAGTCGGTGAGAACGTTGTCGCCGGCGATGGACACTGGCTGCTGGTCGCCCATGTGCCGGCCGAGGTGATTGACGAGAAAACGGTGGTGCAAGCCCGGTGGTTTGCATTTAGCGCCTTAAGCTTGCTATTAGGCGCAGTCAGCTGGTTCATTGCCTTCTACCGCGTGAGGCGGCGGCAGGTCGAAGCGGAAGTGGTGAGCAGCGAAGCCCGCTTTCGAGGGCTGCTTGAATCAGCGCCCGATGCCATCGTCATGACCAATCGCGAAGGAAATATCGTACTGGTCAACGCTCAGACCGAGAAATGGTTCGGCTATGCGCGCAATGAACTGTTGGGGCAGCCAATCGAACTGCTGGTCCCCGAGCGCTTTCGTGAGCACCATGAAGATTATCGGCAAGCTTATATGGATAAGGCATTGATGCGGCCGATGGGAATCGGCCTCTATCTGTCCGGCCGCCGCAAGGATGGCAGCGAGTTTCCGGTGGAGATCAATCTGAGCCCGTCGAAGATAGATCAGGAACTGTTCGTAACCGGCATTATCCGAGACATTACGGAGCGCAAGCGGGCGGAACGGGCACAGCTCGAGGCGCAAGCCAAGTATCGGGAGCTGGTCGACAATCTGCCGGTCGGCGTCTATCGTCAAACGCCAACGGCGGATGGACGGTTTCTGGAAGTCAATCCCGCCATCGTCGATATGTTCGAAGCCGAATCGGCAGAGCAATTACAGGCCCACCCGGTCAGTGATTTGTGCCGTGACCGGGGCTGCTGGCAGGACTTTGTAGACAAAATCATGAAGGAAGGATTTGTCGGCAACGAAGAGATACAGCTGGTTACCCTGCAGGGGCGCGAGTTTTTCGCGGCCGTCAGCGCAGCCATGAAAAAAGACAGCGCCGGCAATCTTTATTTTGACGGCATCATCGAAGATATCAGCAGACGCAAGGAAAACGAACGGCGCATCCAGCAACTGAATATGGCCCTGCGCGATCGGGCCATGATTCTGGAATCAGTCAACCATGAACTCGAAGCCTTCAGTTATTCGGTTTCGCACGATCTGCGCGCTCCATTGCGCGCCGTAGACGGTTTCAGCCGCATTCTGCTTGACGAATATGCGGATTGTCTGGATGAGACAGGCCAGGACCGCTTGAGACGGGTGAGGGCTGCTGCTCAGAAAATGGCGACATTGATCGATGATCTGCTCAAGTTGTCGCGCATCACTCGGTCTGAGCTGAAGCGGGAAGATGTCAATTTAAGCGCGCTTGCCGACGAAGTGATTGAGGAGCTGCGCAAGCAGGAGCCGGAGCGCATTGTACAATGTGCGATAGAACCGGGGGTAATCGTTTGGGGCGATGCCCGGTTATTGCGCGTCGTATTGGATAATTTGATCGGCAATGCCTGGAAATTCACGAGTAAACGGCCCGAAGCGCGGATCGAATTCGGCAGGCAAATGCAGGATGATGAACCGGTCTATTTCGTGCGCGACAATGGCGCCGGCTTCGATATGGCTTATGCCGAAAAACTGTTTGGCGCGTTCCAGCGCCTGCACGACAGCAGCGAATTTCCCGGCACCGGCATCGGGTTGGCGACCGTGCAACGGATTATCCATAAGCATGGCGGGCGTATTTGGGCTGAGGGTGCGGTCGAACAGGGAGCCATCTTTTATTTTACGCTGGAGGCGCGAGAGAATTTATGAACAATAAGGTCATTCTTCTGGTGGAAGATAACCCTGATGATGAGGCGCTGACTCTGCACGCCCTCAAGAAGAGCAATATTACCCATAAGATAATCGTGGCGCACAATGGCGTGGAGGCGCTGGATTATCTGTTTGGCACAGGGTCTTATGCAGGACGCGATCCCTATGATTTGCCGCTGGTCGTGCTGCTGGATCTGAAATTGCCCAAGATCGACGGCCTCGAGGTGCTGCGCCGCATACGGGATGATGAGCGCACCCAGCTGCTGCCGGTTGTTCTATTGACTTCATCCAATGAAGAAGAGGACCGGCTCAAAGGCTATATGCTGGGCGCCAACAGCTATGTCCGCAAGCCGGTCGACTTCGACGAATTTGTGCGGGCGGCAGGCCAGCTCGGTCTTTACTGGATATTGCTTAATGAGCCGCCGCCCGACTGATAGGTCTGTAGAGAAAGGTGATTTCATGCTGAAGCGGGTAGATACTGCGCAACCCTTGCGCATACTGATCGTTGAAGACTCCGAAGATGATACGCTGCTGCTGGTGGATCAATTAGAGATAGAAGGCGGACGGTCTGTCGATTGGCAGCGGGTCGAGACGGAACAGGCTTTAACCGAGGCGCTGAAGCAGCATTGGGATATCGTGTTGTCCGACTATACAATGCCGCATTTCAGCGGCATGCGGGCGCTTGAAGTAGTCAGACAGCACGACCTTGATCTGCCTTTTATCTTCGTATCGGGAACGATCGGCGAAAATACGGCCGTGCTGGCGATGAAGTCCGGCGCTCAGGACTATGTCATGAAAGGCAATCTGACGCGCCTGGTACCGGCCGTGGAGCGCGAACTTGAAGAAGCGCAACTGCGCCGCGAACAGCGCCAGGCCGAAGACATGCTGCGCAAACTGTCCCTGGTTGTGGAGCAGGCGGCCGAAAGCGTCATCATTACCGATCCCGATGGCTGCATCGAATATGTCAATCCGGCGTTCGAGAGACTGACCGGCTATACACGCGCCGAGGCTGTGGGTCGCAAGCCCTCCATATTGAAGTCCGGCCAGCAGGGGCAAGCTTTTTATCAGCATCTCTGGCAAACGGTACTCAAGGGCGACATATTCACGGGCACCTTGGTCAACCGTAAAAAAGACGGCGAGCTGTTCTATGAGGATAAAGTCATCACGCCTTTGAAGGACGAGCAGGGGCATATTAGGCATTTTGTTTCTACAGGACGTAATATCACCGAGCGCGTCAAGGCCGAAGAAGCACGCGCCCAGTTGGCCGCCATTCTGGAGGCCACGACCGACCTGGTCGCAATCCTTGATCTGGGCGGCTGCCTGCGTTACCTCAATAATGCCGGTTATCGCTTGCTCGGCCTCGACCCCAAAACGGATATCAGCAAAGTCTGTCTGACAGAGTTGTTTCCCGAACGCATAGAACATCAATTAAAAAACGAAGCGCTGCCTATCGCTTACCGTACAGGCACTTGGTCCGGAGAGACGGCTTTGCGGCGCATAGACGGCATAGAAATCCCGGTGTCCCAGGTGTTGCTGGTGCATTATGATTCGGCTGGGAAAGTCGAATACCTGTCCACGATTGCCCGCGATATTTCCGAACGCAAGCGGTTCGAAGCCGAATTGCAGCACCAGGCTACACACGATCTTCTGACCGGCTTGCCAAATCGGGTTCTGTTGCTGGATCGGCTTGCCGCGGAATTGGAGCGCGCCCGACATGCCAATAATTTTGTGGCCGTATTGTTCCTGGACATTGATAACTTTAAGCGGATCAACGACAGCATGGGGCATGCGGTCGGCGATACCTTGCTCCAGCAGATCGCCGACCGGCTGCAGGCCGCTTTGCGCCCTAATGATACGATCGCCCGCCAGGGCGGCGACGAGTTTGCGATCATAGTGGGCGATCTGCCGCGCACGGAAAACCTGATGGTCGTGCTGCGCAAGATTTATGCGGCTTTCGATCGCCCGATGTCTCTGGGCCTCCAGGAAACCTACATTACCTTCTGCACCGGCATCGCCATCTACCCGAACGACGGCACCGGTGTCGAAGAATTGTTGCGCAATGCCGGTACGGCCCTGTACCGGGCCATCATGTCAGGTCATAATCAGCACCGCTTCTACGCGCCGGATATGAACGCCCGCAGCCATGAACTGCTGACGCTGGAGACTGATCTGCGCCTGGCTTTGAAGCGCAATGAGTTTATAGTCTATTACCAGCCCCAGGCTGAGTTTAACACCGGCCGCATTGTTGCCATGGAAGCTTTGATTCGCTGGCGGCATCCGCAACGCGGACTGGTGACGCCGGCCGGCTTCGTGTCAATGCTGGAGGAGTCCGGATTGATCATGCAGGCGGGCGAGTGGATCTTGAACCAGGCCTGTGCCGAATACAGAGAAATGGGGCTTCACGATGTGCGTATTTCCGTCAACGTCTCGGCTTCCCAGTTTAACGATCCGGACTTGCTGCACAAGGTATGCCATGTCATGAAACGGGACAACATCCCCCCGAATACGCTGGAACTGGAAATGACCGAAAATACCGTTATGCAGGACCCGGCAGCGGCGGCTGAGATCCTGAAGAAATTACGGGCGTTGGGCGTGCGCATCGCCATTGACGATTTTGGCACCGGCTATTCATCGCTATCCTATCTCAAACGCTTTCCACTGGATGCGCTTAAGATCGACCAAGGCTTTGTGCGCGACCTGGCCTATGATACCAATGATGCGGCCATTGTCGAGGCCAGCATCACGCTCGGCAAAAAGCTCGGTCTCGAGGTCGTCGCCGAAGGCGTCGAGGGCAAGGAGCAATTCGATTTTCTGCGCGTCCACGACTGCGATCTGGCGCAGGGCTATTATGTCAGCCGTCCCCTGCGCAAGAATGAACTGATCGATCTGCTGCGGGAAGGCCGGCGCTGGTGAAAAAGGCATAGGCCAGTCATGCAGGCTGGTTTGGAACTTTAGCGGAAGCCCTGCATAGCGCTTTGAAATGCCGGGTTTATCATCCAGCCTGCAATAAAATAAACGCTCAACCCTCCGGAACCGGCATGCTGCGATAAACTGCCGGGCCGCATCAATTTTTCAAACATTCCTGTCAGAGATGAAATGAGCGGATACTCCACCGGATATCGCTGAGCGGTTTTCATTCGGTTCCCGGTTTGTCCGACCATTGTGATTGTGAATCAGGTTGTATGACTTGAAACCGAGCAATACGTACAACCGTTAACCTGCCTGAATAATTGACCTGCTTTTTTCAGGGCACTGTCGCAATTGCTGATGGCTCCCAAGTATTGAATCGCTTCCTTGGCAGGAAGATGAGTGCAATCCGATCTATGAACCACATGATCGCCATTGCTTTGAGCATTTCTCTCAACGTAAAATTCTGCCATAATCGATACCTCTTCAGTTTGAGTTGTCTGAATATTGGCTCGAAAAAGTCAGTCCCTATGACCAAAACCGGCTTCTGTCGGACTTCGCACATTCAACCTGCACGATGTCGTAAAAATGACAGAATATAATGCTGAATACCGGAAACTATCGAGCTCATTTAACAAAATAGCAGAATTTGTACCAGCTCAAGTCAGGGAGGCAATGATCCTTGAAGATTATCGCTAAATCAGACGGGCGTAACCAGACCTGACTTTACAGTTTCAGTCAGGCCTTGTATCTCGCCGTCGGTGATAAACACCAGCCGGCTGCGGCCATCATCCGATGTTCTGGATGGCAACAGCGTCGGCGGATAAAGCCAACCGGCCGATCCTTGCACGCACACCGGAGCATCATGCTCGGCGGTGTAAACCACGCCTTTCAGGCGCAGCAATTGGGCGGCATGCCGGTCTAGCAGGTCCTCCAGCGCAGCTTTTAAGCGCGGCCAGGAAACAGGATGGTCGAGTTGCAGCGTTGTGCTGCTAAACCTGTGTTCCGGCATCGGCGTATTGGCTTTCAATCGATAGCGGTTTTGTCCCGGAAACGCAAGCAAAGTAGCGGGATTAATGTCGCCGTGCACGGCCTGAATTTTTGATGCTGCCGGCGCCAGCCGATTCAACAGTGCTATCAGGTTGTCAGTTTGCTGGTCTTCCGCCAGATCCGTGTGCGTAATGATCAAGGTATCGGCCCAGGCAATCTGGGCCTGGGCTTCGGGAAAGCGGTCCAGGATATCCGCACCGGAAGCGGCTGAAACCGTCACGATCACGCCATCCAGTCGATAGCGCGATGACAGCCAGCGCTCTCTCAATAAAGTGTCCAGCACCGGCTCGGGGTTGGCGATGCCGCTGGTCTCGATCAGTACGCGGTCGAATGGCTTCTGGGTTTGCGATTGCCAGGCCATGCGCAGGTTTTTCAGCAATGGCGTTAAAGCGCCGTGTACCTGACAGCACAGACAGCCGCCCGACAAGGTGCTTAACGGTACGTTGTGCTGCCTGAGCAATTGCTGATCGACAGGCGTGGCGCCGAATTCATTGATTACGACAGCCGAGCGCGGCGCATGGCTTAGCAGGCGGTTCAGCAAGGTGGTTTTGCCGCTGCCGAGAAAGCCGCTTAAGATGATGACGGGAATTTGTACAGGCGAATTCATTTAATAACTGATGTGGCGCAGTTAGCTGAAGTTAAATCGATTTAATAAGTATCGCTAACGCGACGGTTGTGTTAATCGGGTTCTCGCACCCGAAGGCGAGTTACTTTCTTTTGCGCGGCCAAAAGAAAGTAACCAAAGAAAAGGCCGCCCGATTGCCGCTTGCTTCCTGCGCTCCTCGCTTTTAACAGAGGGGTTGCCAAAAGGGACTCCTGTCCCTTTGGCAACGCGCGGCATCCCTGCCGCGCCCTTGCGGGCCTGATCTGTTAAAAGCTGCGGTGCTCGGCGCGGCAAACGGGATGAAACCGGCTTTGCGTAACATCAGCTAATAACTCAATCTAAAGCCCACTTCCGCTCCACGACCGGCTTCCGGCGCAAAATTGCGCAAGTAAGAGGTCGAGTTGCGAATGTTCTGATCGAGCAAATTGCTGCCTTTGGCGAACAGCATCAACTCGGCGTCCTTATATGCTTTGATTCTGTAATTAGTGCCCACATTGAGCAGGAAATAACCGGCGGTCGAGGTTTCGAAGTCGCTGGCATGCGGCTGGGAATCGGCGCGGGTAAAACGCAGGTAACCGGAAAATTCCTGCTTGCTGTAATCCAGTTGCAGGCCATAGCGCAGCGGCGGCATGCGCGGTACATCGCCGCCATTGACGAATTGCCCCCGGGTGTAGTCGCTGAACAAAGTCAGGTCCAGCTGGCCATGACGGTTTTGCATCACTGGAAAGATAAGCTTGGCCTCATAGCCCTTGAAGATCGCGTCATTCTGGCGGGTGGTCAGCACAGGCACGCAGTCGACGGCACAAGGATTGCCGTCCTCGTCGACGAATTCGCCGCTGCGCTGCTGAGTGATGTAATCGCTGGCCCAGTTGTGGAACAGATCGAATTCGGCGCGCATCCAGTCGGAGCTGAAACGGTAGCCCAGGTCCAGGTTGTATGAAGTTTCTTCTGTCAGATTAATGTTGCCGCGTTCGAAGCTGCGCGTGGCATCATGGAAGCCGTTGGTCAGCAATTCCTGAACATTGGGCGCCCGCGAGGAACGGGTGACGGCCAGATTCAGATTGTTTTGGTCATTGACTTTCCACTCCGCCGAGACCGAAGCGCTGACCGGTGTGTAGCTGAGGTCGTTCATGCCCTCCGGCTTGATGTCGGTTTGTTCGACCCGAGCGCCGAGCTGGTAGGTGACTGCGCCAGCGTCAATCGATTCCACCGCAAACACGCCGTAGCTGTTGATCTGGGAATGCGGAATGATGCTCTCGCCAGTGAGCTTTTCAATGGCATTAAAGTCGCTGGCTTGTGCCTGAAAACCCACCGAGCCATACAATGGCCCCAAATCCTGATGTGCCAGCTCCAGCCGGCCTTCGTAAGTTTTATTGGTGTAAAATGCGCCGGGCTCGCCATTGGCTATCTCCGTGTGCTGGTAATCGGTGTAGCCGAACCGGGTGCGCAGGCTTTTGGCAAAGCGGAACGGGTCTTTTAGCTCGCTTTTAAAATCATATTTATCCTGCCTGAGGGCGATGCGCACGGTTTCTTCGCCGGTGCCATCCGGCGCAATGCCGTAATTATTGTTCAGATTGTTGATCGAAATGCCGGCGAACCCGGGATCGCCGATCCAGGATAAACCTGCTGAGCCGCTGATGGCTTCAGCGCCGGTATTGTTCAGATGGCCGACGGGATTGTCGACCACAACCAGCGACGGATCGGTGATCGATACGGCGGCGGTATCGATGGCACGGCCGCCGATATCGAGATTGCCGCGATGGCGGAAAAAACCGTCGAGATGATAGGCAATGTTGCCTTGCCCGCCTTCCAGTTTCATCGTGGTGCTGGTTTCGTCGGCGGTGGAGTCGAAGCGCTGTTCCAAGGCGCCGCCCAATAACTTATCCGGCATCTGGCCAGGGATGCGGTTGTCAATGACGTTGACCGCTCCGCCTATTGCGCCGCTGCCATAGAGCAAAGTGGCGGGGCCGCGCAGCACTTCGATGCGTTCCGCCAAAAGCGGCTCGACGCTGGTGGCGTGATCCGGGCTGAGCGCCGAGACATCATTGCTGCCAATACCGTTGTTTAATACCCGTACCCGAGGGCCGGCCTGGCCGCGAATCACCGGCGTACCCACGCCGGGGCCGAACGACTGATTGCTGATGCCCAGTTCGTCTTTTAAGGTGTCACCGATGCTGTGACCGGTCTTCATGCGTAGTTCGTCATCTGCCAGTATCGTTACAGGAGCCGCTGTTTTCAATGAGTCGGCTTGCAAAGGCGCGGTGACGACCACTTCCTCCAATTCAATAGTCGATGATTCTTCGGCAAGCACAGGAACAGCGAGGGATCCTGATGCGGCCAGTAAAATCAATTTTTTGTACATCATCGTTGTAAATTTATAAAAAGCTAATGTTATATCGTTACACTTGAGCCCTAAATAGACAGGCGCTTTTTGCGTTCAGATTAGGCTGAATGATCATGGGATGATGCGCATCCAGCGCAGGTGCCATGGATTTCAATCGATTTATAGCTGATGGAAAAACCGGCCTGTTTGATTTCCGACGATAGGGCATGCATGACTTCGAAGGCGGCGCGTTCTTCAATCTCATGGCACTGATCGCAAATCAGCAGTAGTTGTTCATGCTGTCTGCCTGAGCAATTGCAGCCGACATAGGCATTAAGGCTTTCCACTTTATGAATCAGGCCCTGGCTCATCAGGAAATCCAGCGCGCGATAGACGGTTGCCGGCTTGGCGGAATAGTTCAAAGGCTTGATCTGATCGAGCAGGTCATAAGCCTTGACGGCTTTGTGGCTCTCCCAGATCAGCTCCAGCACTTTGCGGCGTATCGGCGTCAATTTCACGCTGCGGTTGATGCAAAGTCGTTCCGCCATGTTGATGGCTTCGGAAATACATTTTTCGTGATCGTGAGACAGGGAGTGGCTCATGGGTACATTAGAAAAAGTTAATCAGAAAGATTCAACAGTCCGTTTGCGATGCAGCCGGAGGCTGAATATCTATTAAAATGTTATGTTATAACATTTTGAATGAAAAAGATAGCTAGCGTGCGAACCGATCGTATTGCTTTAAATTTGTGGGTTATAGCGGGCGATTGCTTGACTTGACGAGCGTGTTTATCGTTCTGATTGCGGGCGGGTTTTTACAGAAGGTCGCACTGCATTGCCATAACCATCAATTCGGCCAGATTTTCGGCCTGCATTTTTTCCATGATATGGGCTCTGTGTACGTCAATGGTGCGGTTGCTGATATCGAGTATTCTAGCGGCTTCTTTGTTGGAATGGCTCCTGACTATCAGGTTCAGCACTTCTCTCTCACGCGTTGTTAAATGGCTGAGACGCTCGAGTATCTTGTTTTTCTCTCTGAGCTGCTCTCTGACTTGGGCATCTTTGCTCAGGGCTTCTTCAATGCGGCTCAGCAATATTTCTTCATTGAACGGTTTTTCCAGAAAATCGACGGCTCCGGCTCTGAATGCCTTGGCCGAATCGGGCACATCCGCATGGCCGCTGATGAAGATAATGGGAATATCTATGCTTCTTTTGATGAGTTCTTCCTGAAGATCCAGCCCGCTCATGGACGGCATTCTAACGTCCAGAAGCAGGCAGCTTGGCTGTTCAGGATCATAGTGATCCAGGAAGGATTCGGCCGATTCGAAACTCATCACAGGCTGTCCAGTTGATTCGATCAATATCGTCAGTGAATCACGCACGGCGAATTCATCGTCAACTATATAGACTATAGGAGTCGTCGGCTTGTTATGCGTCATTAGATTTCCTCCGTACAGGTATGGTGAAATAAAAAGTACTGCCTTTTCCCGCCTTGCTGGCGAAATGCAATGAACCGTCATGGGATTTGACTATAGATTGGCTGATGGACAATCCCATTCCCATGCCGGACGATTTGGTCGTGTAAAAAGGCGTTAATATTTTCTTTTGGCTGGACTCGCCGAGTCCGTGGCCGTTGTCTTTGACCTTTACTTCGATAAAGTTGTCATCATTCAAAAGTGTCTGAATGAAGAGCTTTCGTTGTTTGTTATGCGATACGTCTTTCAACGCATCGATGCTATTTCTGACAAGATTTAGAATGACCTGTTCAATTTGAACGCTATCGACATAAATAGCAGGCAAGTTATCGGCCAGATTAAAACACAGCTGAATATTGTATTGTTTCAAGTCAGTTATTGACAGGCTGACCGCATTTTCGATCAGCGCATTGATGTCGGCGGTCGACCGGTGTATTTTTTTGGACCTGACAAAGTCCCGCATGTGATGGATGATCTGTCCGGCTTTCAGCGCCTGGTCGTGGGTTTTTTCCAGAATTGATCTGAGCTTTGCCAGATCAGGTTGATCAGCCTGAATGAAACGCAGACAGGCCTGCGCGTAATTGACGATCGCTGTCAGCGGCTGGTTGACTTCATGAGCGATGCCCGATGCCAGTTCCCCCATCAGACCGAGGCGCATGACATGGGAAAGCGCTTCCAGATGCTCTCTCTGCTGCAATTCCTGCATCTTGCGCTGGGTGACGTCGCGGACAATGCTGGTGAAATAATCCTGGCCGTCGAGCGTAAATTCGGCGATGGATATATCCAGCGGCACTGCAGAGCCGTCTTTGCGCATGCCCTCAACCTCGCGGATGCGGCCCAGCACTTTGGGCATATCGGCTTCTTGCCGATAGCTCTTTCTCTCGCGATGAGAGCATTTATCCTGCGATAAGGGCATGAGTTTGTTGATGCTGCAGCCGATCAGTTCTGCTTCCGTATAGCCAAAAATGGTTTCTACCGCCGCATTCGCGGAAATGATCTTGCAGGACATATCGCAGGTGATGATGCCTTCTACAGACGCATTGAAGATGGAATTCAGTTTAGCCTCGCGTTCCAGTATCTGCTGCTTGGAATGCTTGAGCTCTTCAACCAGTTGGGTCAGGTTCTGATTGCTCAGCGACAAATCGCAATCTTGCTTGAGCACCTTTTGAGCCAGTTTCTTATTGAGATTGGCTATGGTTTCTTCAGCGCGTTTGCGCTCCGTAATGTTGTTTAAAGTCAGCCAGATTTCGCTGTCATTATTATTGATGTCATTGATTTTACCCTGGCATTCCACATAAGTGATCTCGCTGCCATCACTCTTGAGCCGGACATCCAATGACTGATGAGTGCGTTCCGCTGCCAGCCTGCGCAGGAATAAATAGTACTGGTCCTGGTCGCTGGCATCGATATATTGCGCCAGTTTCCTGTTGATCAGCTCCTCAATGGGATGGTTCAATAGACGCGTCGCAGTCAGATTGGCCTGCAGGATAACGCCGTCTTTATTGAGGGTCAGATAGCCAACCGGAGAAAGGTTGTATAAGTTGGCATACAGGTCGCGTGAGGCGAGCAGCTCCTGATGCGTTCTGTTCAACTCCTCATTCTGGAGCTCAAGCTCTATCTGGTGGACCTGAAATTCGAACAGTAGCTTTTGAATTTCCTGGCTGGACATGCGCGTAATGTCGGTTCCGGATTTGTTAAGCATCGTTTCCGCCCGATTGCGGAGATTCTCCCGATACTGGACAAGCAGGTTCTCCGCATCTGTCTGGAGAATTTCGTAATCGATACTCCCGTCGAATGAATTAAACATGGCGATTTATTCCAGCGGATAAGTGAAAAAGTGAACGCTTACGGTTGGGGCAGGCGCTCGCCGGATTTATAGTGCGCAATTTTTGCCTATGCGCCGGAGAAATTAGGACGATTGTATTCATGGGTTATCCCGTTCGACATCTTCAATGGCTAACAGAATGCGTCTGGCATTGGTCGATGACTGCTGAAGCAAGCGGCCATTGAGGGTTAGG
The DNA here is from genome assembly GCF_036553575.1 of Methylobacter sp. Wu1. NCBI lineage: Bacteria > Pseudomonadati > Pseudomonadota > Gammaproteobacteria > Methylococcales > Methylococcaceae > Methylobacter > Methylobacter sp. Wu1. Next base: position 109,101 of record NZ_JAZHOC010000063.1, read on the forward strand.
TGTTTTTTTCCTATGACAGGGCATTCACACGTATAGTTAAACGCATCGAAAGGCGTATTGCTGTTTAATGTTTCGTATAAATGGCCGCGTAATTGATCCGAATCCCAGGCCGACCTATTGATAGTGAAGAAAGATTGTCCTGTCAGGTCTTCATGGGACGGATTGAAAGCTTTATGAAACGCAGGATTGGCGGTAATGATGCTGAAATTTTCATCGAGCACCAGCAGCGGGTTGGATACGGTATTGACAATCGCGCTGGCCATACTGGCGTCCAAAGCCGCCTGTTCGGCTTTCTTCAGTCTGTCGATGTCGATAAACGTAATAACCAGCCCGTCAATCATGTTTTCCGCGGTCCGATACGGCAGGATACGCAACAGATACCACGCGCCGTTTGTGGACTGCACTTCTGCATCCTTGTAAATCAATGTCTGCAGCACCGCTTTGGCATCATCTATCAGGTGGTCATATTTAAGGCTTGATGCCAGGTCGCCGAGCGGCCGCCCTATATCGCTGTTGATCAGATGGACAATATTGATGGCCGATTTGGTGAAGCGTCTTATTTTGAGGTTATTGTCGAGGAAGATGGTTGCAATATTCGTGCTGTTCAAAAGATTTTGCATATCGTCATTGATCTTCGATAAGGCATCGACTTTTGTTTGAAGCTCGCTGTTGATGGTATTTAATTCTTCATTCAAAGACTGCATTTCTTCCTTGGAAGTTTCCAGTTCTTCGTTGGAGCTTTGCAGCTCTTCATTGGCCGATTGCAGTTCTTCGTTCGTGGACTTGAGTTCTTCGTTCGATGTTTCCAGTTCCTCGATAGTCGCGCGCAGTGATTTTCTGGTAGAAAGCAGTTCATGAGCGAGCTGCTCCTTATCGTTTTTATTGATCAGGATCGGGAAGACAGCTGGCTCGCCAGTTTGTGAGCCGGCATCTTTATGATGCGGATGAAAACTGACCAGGAACAGATCCTGTAGTGCTTCCGGCTCCAGGAGCCTTACCAGCTTCAGGTCGATCGTTTCAAAACCGTTATTGGTTTTGACCCTGATTCCACTATTGATGATTTCCATATCGCCCTTTTTCTGGACTTTACGCAGCGATGTCGCCAGCGGCACGCGCAAGCCCTCCCGGGACATTTCGATGATATTCCAGTTGGGCTGGCCCTGCGCTGGTTCCAGATAATTTCCTGTATGGCCATGAATGTAAATGATTCTGCCGTGTTCGTCGATGATAATGCAGACCGGCGCATAGCGTTCCAGCAATAATTTCTCAATTTGCCGGGCGATCTGGCCGGGCTGGGAATCGAGTTTGTGTGATTTATGTTCCATTGATGGTGCGTTTTTGGCGCTTGTCGGCAACAGACGGGGTTTGGATGTCGGCAAACCGGCCTGGATATCTTTTCGCTGATAGATCTTGCTCTTTTTGTCAACAACTGAGAACAGATGATCAAAATTGCCGATCGACTCGGATGTGCCAAGAAACAGGAGGCCGCCTGGCTTCAGAGTGTAGTGGAAATGCGGAAAAATCTTTTTTTGCAGTTCGCCGTCCAGATAAATAAGCAGATTACGGCAACTGATCAAGTCGATTCGGGTGAACGGCGGATCCTGAAGCAGATTCTGCGTGGCAAATATCACAGTATCGCGAATTTCCTTGGCGATACGGTACTGGTTGTCTTCCCGTTCAAAGTAGCGTGCCAGGCGATCCGGCAAAACATCGGTTTCAATGCCGCTTGGATAAAGGCCTTCCCGTGCCTGAATGATGGATGACTCGTCCAGGTCGGTGGCAAAGATCTGAAAGCTGTAAGTTTTGCCATGTGTTTCATTATATTCTTTAAACAGAATGGCAAGCGAGTAGGCCTCCTCGCCGGTGGAGCATCCCGGAACCCATACGCGCATTTCGTAATTGTCGGGTTTATTTTCAAATAGTTTCGGCAGGGCAATATCTTTTAATGCCGCGAATGCGGGTTCGTCTCTGAAAAAATTAGTGACGTTGATCAACAGTTCCTTAAACAGTTTATCTATTTCAACAGGGTTCTCCTGCAGAAACTGCACGTAAGCGTTCATGGTCTGGATATGATGGATGTTCATGCGCCGGCTTATGCGCCGGTTGACCGTGGTAGGCTTATAAGCCGACAAGTCATGGCCGGTGCGGTTGCGCAGCAGGATAAAAATTTTTTGTAAAGGTTCGGTGGCAGCTAACATTTCCGCCGGTTCCAGCGTTTGAAAATTGTTGAAGCAAGGTGCATCAAAATATTGAAGCAGTTGTTGTCCCATTTTTTCAACGGGCAATACAAAATCGACATCGCCCCTTGCTATCGCACTCTTGGGCATGCCGTCAAATTTTGCGGTTACAGGATCTTGAACCATGGCCATGCCTGATGCGCTTTTGATGGCTTTTAGCCCCAAAGTGCCATCGGTACCGGTGCCTGAAAGAATAATGCCGACACTCATTTCTTTTACATCTTCCGCCAGGGAATGAAAAAAGAAGTTTATAGGCATACGCATTGTCTCATGATCGGTTCTGTCCATAAGATAAATTCGACGATGGAATACGGCGAGATTTTTCCCGGGAGGACATACGAATATATGATCTTTTTTCAATGGCATGCCGTCTTCGGCAGCAATAACAGGAATTTTGGTAAATCCAGCCAGTAAATCAGGTAGCAGGCTAATGTGTCTGGGCTGTTGGTGAGATACTACGATGAAAGCAAAACCATTGTGCAACGGCAGATTGGAACAGAATGCTTCTAATGCTTGCAATCCGCCGGCTGACGCTCCAATGCCAACTACAGGTAATAGAGAGCTTACTAAATGCTTTTTATGCTGTACATCATGAACACTTGATCTAGATGTGACTTTTGGCTCTACTTTGCTGCTGCCTGACTTCACAGAATAGGTCCTCTAATTTGCTACCTTGCTGAATTATCATTTGGATTCTTGTTTCATTTTTTCATGTTTTTGGTGAAGGATTTCAGCTTAACACCCGATTAACCTTAAAAACAAGCGCTCTATCAAGCGCTTTGATGCCCTGTTTGAGAGAGGGTGCGCATTATCAATAAATTATGAGTAATTAAGGAAGCATCAGAACCAGTGACCTCAGCAAAGCGGCAGTCGAGTTAATCTACGAATTTTCCAGAATGAGCGTTCTTCAACAATTGCGGACCAGTTTTCTCGAAACAGAATCTCAATTTCGTCTACGTGTAAGAAAATTACTACATTTCCCAATGGCTATATATGCGTAAAAACACTTAGGTGAATATACGAATGTTTTAATCAAGCTCTTTCTTTTATAAATACAAGACCATTTAAATAGTTTTAAGTTTAGCTTTGCAGGACTGCCTTCAAATTGAGTATCTCTCTAGGGTGTTTATACCTAAATTTATTCAGATAGATAGATTTTCAGATTTAAATGGTTGTTGAAAATTCAGATGAAATAGCGAGTATAAAATGTCGGCTAATATTAATGCACTTAAGCAACAGAAAAGTTTTGATTGGCATTACGAAATTGACGAGGTTGATATTGAGTTAAAGGAAAAGAGATTTATGGATGATGAGTTCGAGTATTACAAATCCACAAAAACCAAATCCAAGAAAAAAGTTCGCCAAGACAGGCAAAAATAAGTTAAGAGAAATTCTGTAGATGATCGAATGTCAATTGGGCGAATTATCCGGCAAGGCATCAACCGGAATATCCGGAGAATCATGGCAGTCGTAAGAGTAAATCAAGTCATTATCAAATAACAACATTAAAGATTAAGTTAGATTTGACTGTTTTCCCTTCATACGATCTGGCAAAGAATTCCAGCCATCTATGTTGCAAGGCAGGCATGAAGAGGTTTATTCAAAGGCTTGAATAAACCTCTTCAAAATTGAAGATTGGGACCCAAGTGGGAAAATCAATATGTTGATCCAGCATAAATATCGCTATACAAGTTACCAGGAATGTTTGAAACACCCTGATGCAATGACGCCTTTATCGTGCGAAGTGATGAAGGAGTAAATGGGCTATGTTCAATTTATTTAAGGACGAATCGCAGAATGTTAATTCATTTTTTCTGTTTATGCAGAGCTTGGTGAATCGCAATCTGGCCGCTGAGGCCTTAAGGGTGAGCGAAACCAGGTATCGGAATTTACTGGAAAATATGGATACGGGCGTTGTATATCTAAATAATGCGGGGACAATCATCTCTGCCAATCAGGCGGCAGAGCAAATTCTGGGTTTGCAGTCGGATGACATGATGGGGCGCGCATTGACCGAGACCTGCGCCAGGATTGTCAGAGAAGACGGTTCGGTTCTTCCTCATGAGCAGCATCCGGCCATGCTGGCTTTACGCACCGGAAAACCGGTGGAAAATGTCGTTATGGGTTTTTTAAATCACGCACGACAAGATCATACATGGGTGATGACCAGTTCCATGCCGGAATTCCGCCCGGGAGAGCGACAACCCCATCAGGTTTTCATGACTTTGAACGATATCACTCAGCGTAAATTGGCCGAGGAGGAGTTAAATCTGGCATCGGTTATCGTCAATAATACGGGTGAAGGCATCATTGTCGCCGATCAGGACAACAACATCATTTCAATCAACCCTGCTTTTACGATTCTAACCGGTTTTTCCCGGCAGGAGGTTTTCGGCAGGAAAGCCGATTTTCTGCAATCCAAAAAAAATACCATAAAAATCAATGATGAACTCCACAAAAGCAGAAAAAACAGGCACAGCTGGCAGGGCGAAATGTGGCATCGGCGTAAAAACAGCGACGATTTCCCTTGCTGGACAACCATCAACCAGGTCAAGGACGCGCAGGGCAAGACAACGCATTATGTGTATGTGGTGATGGATATTACCCATCTTAAAAAGGCTCAGAATCGTCTAGGATTTCTGGCTTATCATGATCCGCTGACTCAACTGCCCAACCGGATGTTATTAAAGGATCGCATCAATCATTCACTGCAAAATGCGCGGCGGGAAGGCTCGCTGGTGGCTGTGCTGTTTCTTGACCTTGACCGCTTCAAGATCATCAACGATACCTATGGGCATGCCGTCGGCGACGGTTTGTTAAAGGAAGTGGCAAGGCGGATCAAGAATCTGGTCAGAAAGGAAGATACAGTGTCACGTTATGCCGGTGATGAGTTTATCGTGCTTATGGAAGACTTTTTGGACGCGAAAAGCCCCGCCAGATTGGCTAGAAAACTGATTGAAACATTTAACGACCCGGTTGAAGTCAAAGGCCACCGCTTGCAAATAACCACCAGCGTAGGCATCAGCTTGTTTCCACGGGATGGGGACGACACGGACAGTTTAATCAAGAATGCCGATGCCGCTATGTATCGCGCCAAAAAAGAAGGGCGCAATAACTTCCAATACTATAACCCGGAGTTAACGACGCAAGCCTTTGAAAAAATGGCTATGGAAAGCGATTTAAAACAGTCGATAGATAAAAATGAGCTGGTTTTATATTACCAGCCGCAAATCTGTCTTACTGCCGGAAACATTGTCGCTATCGAATCGTTAGTGCACTGGCAGCATCCGACTATGGGCTTGATAAATCCTGCTCGCTTTATTTCCATAGCCGAAGAGAGCGGCTTTATCCTGGCTATGGGCGAATGGATGATAGAAACGGCTTGTAAACAGATGAGGCATTGGCTGGATGAAGGCGCGCCGATGAACAAAATAGTGGTGAATGTGTCGGCGGCTCAATTGCTGCGTTCCGATTTTGTGGCTACCGTTGAACGCATGCTGCGTACGCACGGACTTTCACCTCATTGCCTGGAACTGGAAATTAGCGAGAACAGTTTTATGGACAATGTCGAACCGATCATCAAGGCTTTGAACGGATTGGCCGAGGCGGGGGTAGATTTGACCATCGCTAATTTTGGCAAAGGCTATTTTTCACTCATCAATTTAAAGCGGATACCGGTAAAAAAGCTGAAAATCGACAGTTCATTCATATCTGAAATGTTGCGTAATTCCAACTACGAAGACATCGTACGCTCAATGATAGCCTTAGGGCACAGTTTGGATTTAAAAGTTATTGCTCCGGGTATTGAATCGGAAGCCCAGCAAAAGCTGCTGGCAGAGTTGGATTGCGATATGGGGCAAGGCCATTTCTATTATCCTCCTGCTTTGCCAGACGCAAATTTCTTTGCAAAATGATGTTGTGAAATTGATACATTTTAAAAAATTAAACAACGTTATTTATTTTGCGACTGATTCTAAATGTTTGATTAATTAGGCAATTGCTAGGTAATTGTACGGATTGTTGCCAACTCCGTCTGTTCATAGAATAGACTCCAATGAATATTTCTTCGCATTTTAGGAAGAAAGATGAAAGATGATTGCAAAACCATGCAACACATGCCCAAGACAGCTATCAACCCTGATATGTTTCGGGAAATGGTGGCAGAACGCGCTTATTCCAAAGCCGAAAAAAGAGGTTTTGCAGCAGGACACGAACTCGAAGACTGGCTTGAATCCGAAGAGGAAATTAAAAATCAATGTTTCTACTGGTTTCAGGATGCGGAGTAGCTTTTTGAAACGGAGTTTTTTACTTCCTTAGTCTTTTTACCAAACACATTAAGTGATGCATGAACACACGGAATCTCCTAAACATGGTATTCGATATGAAGCGAAACAAAATAATTGACGTTCCCAGTTTTGACAACAAACTCACAGAACACAAGCAATGCGTCGCTTTCCATGAAGCCGGGCATGCAGCGGCAATTTATCTGAACAACAAGGCCCAGAGTCTGCCTCCGGTTTTCTTTCAGATTTTGTTCAAGGATATAGGAGCGGTTTCGGAAGGCCCTAAAAACGTTTATCACATCGCCCATGATGATTGTATTGCCAGAGTGGAAGGCGGACGGTTAATTCAATCATTGCCTTATTCCATGGATGAGTTTCTGGACAAATTGGCTGGACATGACGACATGGCTCAGGCAGTGAAGGATTATGTCACGGCTTTCGAGGCGGACATCGTTAATCTGCTTATTGGTCCTCTTGCCGAAGCCAAATACATTGCTGATGCCGATAATGAGCTATTCAATCATCGTCTGGTCAATTTAAACGCATTGAAGAATTATGGCGGACGTTCTGATATCGCATCGGTCTATGAATATTTACAAAGTTACTCCCCCAGTAAACAACGGCAGGATGAGAAACTGGACGAGTTGTTTAATGTCGCCTTTGACTTCATAAACGATTATGAAAACTGGAAAGCAATTTCCAAGCTGGCCAATTACATTATCGACTCTGATAAGGATACGATCAGCTGTGAGGAGGTTATTGCCGTGCTTGAATCCACAAATGCGAGCGAGTTTGCGGAGGAGGCAGCGCAGCCAGATCGCTATGTAAAATATGCCTGATAAGGTGTGACTGCTTTTTGATGGGGATAAGCCGTTGTAGAACCAAATTAATAGGGTTCCCTGGACAATTGAAAGTTATTTTTTCTGGGCTTTTCGGATACGGGAGCGGATTTGTTGACATGCTTCAGATTCATGGACAGGCAAGTATCTATCGATTGGCGGCCAAGGCCGCCCCACATTAAAACTGTGCCGCTTCTAATACAACGTTTAGGTTGAAGGAACAGTACAATGGATAAGCCGGTAAACAGCATTAAAAATCTATTGAATAAGTTATACAACTATTTGAAGGATTTGCTAATGGCCGGTTCCGGCTCACTCTCCAAGGAAAAGCCGGATGTTGAGCTTCATAAACCCATCGATGAAAAAACGCCCGAATCCAAACAGCGAAGAATCATTTACCTGGCGCTGTTTTTCATAGTGTTATTGTCTCTGTTTAACAGCATCCAGGAAATTCAGCGGGATGAAATCCCCTATAGCCAGTTTCTGAAGTACGTAAAAGAAAAAAAGGTTGAAAAGGCTGTTGTTACCGACCGCTATATTACCGGTGTGATCAAATCGGACGATCCGCGCGAGCCGTCCAGGCCTTTCATGACCATTCCGCTATTACAGGATGATCTGGCTAATTTGCTGGAGCAAAACAACGTCGAATATGTGGTCAGAAGCGGAGAGAACTGGCTGACCAATATTTTGTTCAACTGGGTCATCCCGATTTTGATATTCGTTTTTATCTGGTCCTGGATTATTCGCCGCACCACCGGCGGACAAAGGGAATTCCTGAATCTGGGCAATAAAATCCGCATTCATCAGGATACGCTGCCCAAAATCACCTTTGACGATGTGGCCGGCGCCGACAATGCCAAGCAGGAACTGAAGGAATCCATCGAGTTTTTGAAATCGCCGGAAAAAATACAAAGACTGGGCGGGCGCATGCCCAAAGGCATATTGCTGGTCGGCCCGCCCGGCACCGGTAAAACGCTGCTGGCACGGGCGGTTTCCGGGGAAGCGGGCGTGCCTTTCTTTAATATCAGCGGTTCGGAATTCATTGAATTGTTCGTCGGAGTGGGCGCAGCCCGGGTTCGCGATCTTTTCGAGCAGGCACGCAACAAAGCGCCCTGCATGATCTTTATCGACGAACTCGACGCCATCGGCCGGTCGCGCAGCGGGCCTGTCATGATAGGCGGCCATGACGAGCGTGAACAAACCTTGAACCAGTTACTGACCGAAATGGACGGTTTTGATACTTCGGTGGGCGTGGTCGTCATGGCGGCAACGAACCGGCCCGAAATTCTGGATAAGGCGCTGCTGCGCGCCGGACGCTTCGATCGCCAGATCATTGTCGATAAGCCGGATTTGCAGGACCGCATCGAGATTCTGAAGCTGCACACCCGAAATATGGTTATGGCGGAAGACATCAATATCGAGATCATCGCCAAACGCACGCCGGGGCTGGTCGGCGCCGACCTTGCCAATATTGCCAATGAAGCGGCGATCATAGCGACCCGGGTCGGCCACAATAAAGTTGAAATGGAAGATTTCGAAGCGGCTATAGACCGCATACTGGCCGGACCTGAAAAGAAAAACCGCGCCCTCAGTCCCGACGAAAAGCGCCGGGTGGCCTACCACGAAGCGGGGCATGCGATGGTCGCCGAGCATGTGCCGACCGGACAGCCGGTGCATAAAATTTCCATTATCCCCCGCGGTGTATCGGCCTTGGGCTTTACGCTGCAATTACCCGTCGAGGAAAAGTTTCTGTCCACCGAAGATGAGCTCAAGGATCAGTTAGCTATTCTGATGGGCGGACACGTTGCAGAAGAATTCATCTTTGGCAACATCTCGACCGGCGCCCAGAATGACCTGGAAAGAGCCAGCGAGATTGCCCGCAACATGGTCTGCAGTCTGGGCATGAGCAAAAAACTGGGACCGTTGACCTACGGCAAACGGCAGCAACTGCAGTTTTTGGAGGCAGAAACACCGGAAGTCCGCAATTTCAGTGATGAGACAGCCCGACTTATTGACACTGAAGTGATGGCGCTGATGGAGGAGGCCGAGACACGTGCCCGCGGGGTAATTACTGCCAACAGAGGAGTATTGGACAAACTGGCGAATCTACTGCAAGAAAAGGAAGTTGTTAACAGAGAAGAAATTACAGACCTACTTAAAAGCGAGATGAAACAGTGAATACGCAAGCAATCTGGGAGCAAAAACAGCTCAATCATCACCGCCTGAGCAATTTTTTTCAGTCGTTGATTTTATACGTCACAATGCAGTTCCTGATCTCCCTTGTCAGTTATTTGTTATGGGGTATGGAAGGATTGAAATGGGCGGCGACTGTTGGCGCAGTCCTGCTGCTCATCGGCATCAAATTTATGCCGGGAATTATCCTTAAATTGTACAGGGCGCGGCCGATCGTTCATGACGAGATTCCCGGTTTACAACAGCTGGTCTCGGAACTGGCGGCGCATGCCAAGCTTGGAGCCGTGCCGCAACTGTATTATGTGCCCAGCCGCACCATGAATGCTTTTAGCGTAGGCAATCACGACAAATCCTGCATCGTCCTGACTGACGGCCTGCTGCGTACATTGAGCCGGCGCGAGCTCATCGGCATCCTGGCTCACGAAATCACTCATATCGGCAACAATGACAATCAGGTGCTGAGCATCGCCGACATGCTCAGCCGAATGACCAGTTTGTTGTCTACTTTTGGCCAATTATTGCTGCTGATCAACCTGCCGATGTTTTTTCTGGGCGGCGTCATAGTGCCCTGGTCAGTGATTGTAATGATGCTTTTTGCGCCGATTATCAACAGTCTTTTGCAACTTGCGCTGCCGAGAACGCGCGAATTCGAGGCGGATACGCATGCGGTATATCTGACAGGCGACCCTGACGGATTGGCAAGCGCATTATTCAAGATGGAATACTACGGTGCAGGCTTATTCGAATGGTTGTTCCTGGCTGGACACGGAACACCCGAACCGTCTCTGCTGAGAGCGCATCCTGCGACTGAGGAACGAATGAGAGAGCTAAAGTCTCATTTCAAAATAAGCAAAAACCCATCCAATGATGCTTCCGATGAATCCAGACTGCTTACCATTCCTCTGCATGTGCAAAGAGTTCAACGCAGGCCGCGCTGGCGGATAGGCGGCATGTGGTATTAAGTCTGGAAACTTAATATCGTATTTTTTCACCTTTCAGTTGATCTTATCGGTTCATAAAAACCAGGGCTCCGATTGAGCTGTACGGCTAAAAACAGAAAAAATTCGCCCTTTTTGAGATAAAAAAGCAGAAAAACAGGGCCGATCAGGATAAAAATAACCGTAAAATTATAGTGGTTAATTTCTTGGCGGGCTGGTAAGCTTCTTTTATTGAATAGGTGTTGGGTGGGAACTGTTTTTAACTGCCAGAGTCGAAATCTCTGTCAATACGATGCGATAGGCACTGACCAGATGTCTTGTGTAAAGTAGCGAATGTTTATTAAGGATGAGAGAGAAGTTGCAACGTCGGTTTGATGCCGGCCAAGCGGGTAATCAATCATTAATAGAGAATAAATAGTCTGTCCTCTAAAAACCCACTATGCAGTTATCAGATTACACCTCAATGGCTTGATCGTCATTCATACACCCACCACAAAATCCTGAAACCATTGCCATTTTTATTTTATTCGGGCGTTAAGAAAGAATTTTGCGCCATATTCGTTTAAAATAGTTGCGTTAGTATTCTTTCCGTTTTATATAGCGGCAAGTTATTTTATAAGTGAAATTTTCCGAGGTCATCCTATGCGTAAAAAACTTCTTACCATTAGTTGGGGCACAGCGATGCTCCTTATGCCTCCCTGGATACAGGCAGCTAATGATTTACCACCTTCGGCCAAAGTTGAAATGGGAGAGGTGGAAGAGGTATGTTCTGACTTCACGCCAAAAGAATGGCGCCAGGAACAGGTTATTGATGGGGTAACGATACAGGAGTCGCGGTTATGCAACCCTGACAACCCTGCCGATATCGCCGCTTTTGTTAAAGGTACGAACGGCGTTTCCATGCAGACATTAATGGAAACCCAACTGGCTGCCGACGCTATCACCATGTCGGACGATATGGACGGCGACGGCGACCCTGACAAGATTGTCATCAAACTCGAAGTTATCGAGTTGAACGGCCATTCGCCTGACAGCACTGAATTGACTACCCAGTTTGACATAGCACCGGGCATAAAGCCGACTTTCTGGGTTTTCGCGCCTAAAACACGCGATATGTCGACTTTGAGTTTGTACGAGCCCCAGGCCAATCCGCTGCTGCGCGTGCCGTCTCCGGCTATCCGCGTCGAACAGGATGACGTCATCTGGCTAGTGCTGGAAAACACCCATTACCTGCCGCATTCCATCCACTTGCACGGCATCGACCATCCGTTCATGGATCATGGCGGCCATGGCAACGACGGTGTAGGTCAGACCAGCAACATGGATACCATGCCGGGAGAAACCAAAACTTATGTGATCAAGCCGCGTCAGCCTGGCACCATGTATTATCACTGCCATGTCCAGCCCCATACGCATATTCCTATGGGCTTGCAGGGGATGTTTATTATTGAGGAAAACCGCCCGAACAACTGGGTGCAAACTTTCAACGTTGGCAACGGCCAGGTTCGTCATCCCTCTGTGGCAGTCCTGGAAAAATATTCCCGGGAATATGACCTGCATTACCAGTCCGCGGACAAGGAACTGCATGAAATTGTTGCCCGGTCAGCCAACGATCCGCGCCTGCTTGCCAAGCACCTGAATGTCGATTATGACGTGACCGACGCGACCGACGACTACTTCATGCTGAACGGCCGTTCATTCCCTTACACACTAAGAGAATCGTTGATCGAAATGGAGCAGGACAAGAAAGTCAAACTGCGCATTTTAAATGGCCATACTGAAGCATTTGCCATGCACATCCACGGGCACAAACCGACCATCACGCACTATGACGGCGTCGATAACGGCCCGAGTTCCTATATCATGCGCGATGTGCACGCCATGGTTCCCGCGCAGCGTATCGACCTGGAGCTGAGCGGCATAGACGATGGCCTGCACAGTTTCGGCCAGGGCATCTGGATGTTCCACGACCACGTCGAGAAGTCCTTTACAACCAATGGCACGGGCGAGGGCGGCGATATCAGCCTGGTGGTCTATAAAGACTTTCTTGATGAGAAAGGCATTCCCAAATCGCATGGCATGAGCCTTGCGCCTTATTTCACCAAAGGTTTCTGGCAGAAGAACTATCCGATCTGGCAGGACTATGATGCATGGCGCAGCTTGGGCTTGCCTGAAGTGAAAGGCGTTACTGATCAAAAAGCCGCTCCTGTACAAACAACAGCAGCGCCTGCTAAACAAGCGACTGCAGCATCCGCGCCGGCTGTTGAAGAAGGTTCAGCTGTTGGCAGACTGTTCAACGGTATCCTGTTGGGCCTGTTGAGCTATGTGCTGATCGCCAAACGGAAGTTCATTCTCGACCACCTGCGCAATCTGACGAAGCAGCAGTAAAGGTGTAACCGGGAAGCGCTGGATTAAAGTCCGGAGCCTTGTTAAACAAAAAGCCATCGCCGGCATGTTCGGTGATGGCTTTTTTTATGCCTTCTAGCGTCGACGCAATAAGGCATTTTTGAGCTGCCATTCATCTTGCGGCTCGATGTTTTCCAGAAAATTGATCTTCCCCTGAGCGCCGATGGCCATCGGGATGCCGTCACGGTACAGAATGCGCCGGCCTGCCTGCGCCGGCAAGCGCACTCCGGGCGTGATGATGCCGGTCAGATTCAACGGATCGGCGGCGCTGATGGCGATCAGATCGCCGCGTTTCGCCTGCTTGCGGATCTCGCGCAGAACGCTGACCGCCTCCGGCAGCGCATACTGCTCGCCGGCAAAGCCCTGTACGAAGCGCCCGCCGCGCAGTTCACCGCGCGCCTCCATGCGCCGGAATACATACAGCAGTTCCCGCCAGCTCGGCAGATTATTCTCCTGTTCCAGCACTTTCCGGAACACGACGCCATAACGGCGCAGCAAAACCTGGGCAATATGCTCGCAATGCGGATGGCGCTCCGTTTCGGCTATTGTATGCCGGCGTATCAGCGACCAGCGGCCGGCAGCCGCGAACGGATCGTAAAATGAATAGCGCTGACTGAGCCGGTGCTGGGTTTTCTGTTCCGTAATCAAGGTGCGCAATCCCTGAAAACTGTCGGCCGTGACCAGGCCCCAGGCGCTCAGTTCGGCCAGTGCTTCTTCCAGTTGCGATTTCAACAGGCCTGTTTCGCTGAGCAGTTCTTCGAAGAAACTGGCGCCCCATTGTTTTAACGCATCATGGACTTTCTGAGCTTTACCCGACAATTCCAGCGTTTCAATATCGGGCAATGGCGAATAGGCGCGCCAGTGCGGCAGGTGTGCGCGGGCAATGAAACTGAAGGCCGCTGTTTTGCCGGCCGGACTCTTGCGTTTCGAGGCTCCGGCGGGCAGGTGCAGGCGCAGCCAGCTGATTTTGCCGGCACTGCAGAGCTTATCGAGATCGGATGCTGCATAAGGCCTGATACGGACCGGCAGAATATCGGCTTCCCAACTGGCTGCCGGCAGACTTAAACCTTCCAGCTGCAATAAGCGCTGTTGCAGCGCGGCCTCGCCGGTGCCTGGATCGTCCAATCCCTGCCAACGGAACAGGAAACGCATGAAGTCGGCCGGTGCGACAGGTTCGATCTCATTGCGCAGCTGCTTCAGCGTGTAACGGTGGATGCGGGCCAGCAAGCCGCGCTCGCACCATTCTGTGGTTTCGGGGCCCGGCGTGAACTTGCCCTGGATGATGCCGCCTTCCTGTTGCAGGGCGAGCAGGGCATATTCAATTTCAGATGCATCGAGCCGCATCGAGGTGGCCAGCTGCGCAGCCGTAACCGGCCCCAGCCCTTCCATCCGGCTGCTCAGGATTTCGACCAGCGCGCTTTCGCGGTCTGCGGCCTCGTTCGAATCCACAGGCCGGATGACCGGATCGATCCTGGCATCGGGGAAAATCCATTGCAGCGCTTTCAGCCGTTCTGCCGCGACCCACAGGCGCGCATCGTCGGCTATGGTCATGACCGTTGCGCGTCTGGCTTTCATCAGCGTTTCCAGCAGCTCGGGCCAATAATCCTGCTGCGCTGCCAGAGGGCCGCGTTTGCCTTCGGCTTCGGTCAGAAAGCCCAGCACGACCAGCGCATCGTGCAGTTCATCGGGCGTTTGCGCCTCAGGCCAGGCTTCCATGCGCACGCGCGCGATCGCTTCGGGATTCAGATGGCCGGTTTCGGCGGCTGTTTGCGGATCCATGAAGCGGCGCTGTTGCACGGCCAGCGTGCGTCGTTCCTCGGCCGGGGCATCGTCCAGAAACGCATAGGGCCGCGCGTTCAGGATTTCCAGCGCCAGCGGCGAAGGGCTGGCCAGTTCGCGCGCAACAATGCTGACCGTACCCTGTTCGATGCCGGCCAGCAGGCGTTCCAGGCCGTCGATGTCCATCAGCTCATGCAGGCAGTCAGATAAGGTCTGGTTGACCAGCGGATGGTCGGGCACTTCGCGGTCGCCGGCGATATTTTCAAAACAGGCGAGCTGATCGGGAAAAATCACCGCGATCAGATCCTCGGCGTTGTTGCGCTGGAAATAGGCCGGAACTTTCTTGCCGGCGCGGTTGCGCGGCACGGCCAGCGCCGTGTTGGCAACCCAGCGCCAGCGCGTCGGAAACATCGGCGCGGCCAGCAGCGCCTGAACCAGTATGTCCCTGACGGTCGCGGCTTTCAGATACTGCGCGGGCTCTTCCAGCGGGAAACTGTGCGTCGGCCCCAGCGACAGCACGATATTGTCTTCGCTGGCCGCAGCCTGCAGCTCGAAGTTGAAGCGCCGGCAAAAGCGCTTGCGCAACGACAGTCCCCAGGCCCGGTTGATACGCGAACCGTACGGCGAGTGGACAACGAAATGCATGTCGCCGGTTTCATCGAAGAAACGCTCGAACACAATGCGCTGCTGCGTCGGCAGCACGGTCAGCGCTGCCTTGGCGGCGGCCAGATACAGCAGCAGCTGCTCGGCCGCGGAGGCAGGCAGCTGCAGTTCGTCGGCCAGATAACGGTAGGCCGCTTCCTGCCCGAGTTCGAGTTTGGCGTCCAGCGTCGCGCGCAGATCCGATACGGCCTGCGACAGTTCATCGCTGCGGCCCGGCGCTTCGCCGAACCAGAACGGAATATTGGGCGGCTGGCCGTGCGCGTCCTCGACATACACGCGGCCCTGCTCGATCTTGAGCATGCGGTAGGAGTTGTTGCCGAGCTGGAAAATATCGCCGGGCAGGCTTTCAAACGCGAAATCCTCGTTCAGCGTGCCGACGAACAGGCCTTCCGGCTGCATGATCACATCGTAGTCGAACTGGTCGGGAATGGCGCCGCCGTTCATCAGCGCGGTCAACTTGGCGCCCTTGCGCGGGCGCAGCAGGCCGTTGACGGCATCGCGGTGCAGGTAGGCGCTGCGCCGGCCGCGCTGCGTGTGGAAGCCGTCGCTGAGCATTTTGACGACGTCGAGAAACTGCTTGCAGCTCAGCTCGCGGTAGTGCCAGGCAGCAGCGAAGGCTTTGAACAGCTCGGTTTCCTGCCATTCGCGGCAGGCGACTTCGGCCACGATCTGCTGCGCCAGCACGTCCAGCGGCGCATCGGGTATCAGGATGCGGTCCAGTTCATCGCGCCCGATCGCAGCCAGCATGGCCGTGCATTCGACCAGATCGTCGCGCGACAACGGAAACAGGCGGCCTTTCGGCACGGCGCCGAGCCGGTGGCCGGAGCGCCCGACCCGTTGCAGGAACGTCGAGATCGCATGCGGCGAGCCGAGCTGGCAGACCAGATCGACATCGCCGATATCGATGCCAAGCTCCAGCGAGGCGGTTGCGACCAATGCTTTCAGCGAGCCCTGTTTCAGGCGCTGTTCGGCCGACAGCCGGTGCTCCTTGGCGAGGCTGCCGTGGTGCGCCGTGACGTACTGTTCGCCCAACCGTTCGGCCAGGGCCGCGGCCGCGCGCTCGGCCAGGCGCCGCGTGTTGACGAAGATCAGCGTCGTGCGGTGCTCCCCGATCAGCGCCTCCAGCCGGTCATAGATCTCGCCCCAGACTTCGGCCGCCATGACCGCTTCCAGCGGCGAGCCGGTGACTTCGATCTGTAGATCCCTTTGACGCACATGGCCCGTATCGATGATCGTGCAGTCGGCTGCTGTCGCGCCGGTCAGATAGCGCGCGATCGTCTCGATGGGTTTCTGCGTGGCCGACAGGCCGATGCGCACGGGCGGTGTTTTGGTCAGCTGCGCCAGGCGCTCCAGCGACAGTGCCAGATGCGCGCCGCGCTTGCTGCCGGCCAGTGCGTGAATCTCATCGACAATGACGCTGCGCACGGTGCTGAGCATGGTACGCCCCGAATCCGACGTGAGCAGGATATACAGCGATTCCGGCGTCGTGACCAGGATGTGCGGCGGCCAGCGCTTCATGGCGTGGCGTTCGGCCGGCGAGGTATCGCCGGTGCGCGTCTGCGCGCGGATCAGTACGTCGGGCAGGCCAAAGGCGGCCAGGCCTTCGCGGATGCCGCTCAGCGGCTCTTCCAGATTCTTGTGGATATCGTTCGACAGCGCCTTCAGCGGGGAAATGTAGAGAATGCGCGTTTCATCGGGCAGCGGCGACTCCAGCCCCTGCTGCACCAGCTGGTCGATGACGGCCAGGAATGCCGCCAGCGTTTTGCCCGATCCGGTAGGCGCCGCGATAAGCGTGGAATTGCCGGCGCGTATGGCCGGCCATGCCTGACGTTGCACGTCCGAGGGCGCAGTGAAATGCGCTTTGAACCATTGGGCGATGACGGGATGAAACGATGTTAAGGGCATGGCGCTGAGTGATTGCAGGCGATAAAATAATTTGATAAAGAGTTCAGTGACATACAGAGCTCAGTTTCAACAGCTGCATAGTCTAGCATTGAAAGAGCATGGTGGGTGTCCGGAGTGAATGGAAGCATTTTGTATTTGTCGGTATAAAAGACTCAGACGATGCCTGTACAGGAAGCGCCCCTTCATTAACCGGCTTATTCCATTTTTATGGCTGAGCAGGGGCAGGGCAGCGAAGCGAAGCGCTCTTACAGCCGTTGAATCGGCAATCGTTGCGGCACCGGAAAAAATATTCAACATTTAATTTATGTTGCAAGTTTATGTATTGAAAAGTGTTCCTAATATTGCCGTCATCTTGTCTGAGTCTCTATTGCAACTTGTGTCCCGGTTGGCCCTCTATAGAACGATCCCATTGATTTTTAAAAACGCAGTAACAAAAACAACGTAGTAAACCTTCCGCATGCTAAAACGCCTTATTTTCCCTTCAACGCTCAGCTTGTCCATGCTGATGCTGACGCTACTTTCAACCTGCCCCTTTCTTTCGGGCTGTACTCCCAGGATTTACAAACCCGGCCCCTATGTCCTCAATGGCGGGCAAATACTGGAAAACCGCTATGTAACGTCCGATGGCATTGAATTACCGCTCAGGCAATGGCTGCCCGAGCATAGCAAGGCGTCGGCGGTGCTGATAGCGCTGCATGGCTTCAATGACTACAGTCATTTTTTGCAGCAGCCCGGCGATTTTTTCCGGCAACAGGGCATTATCAGTTACGCCTATGACCAGCGCGGCTTCGGCGGCAGCCCGCATCGGGGCTTATGGAGCGGCGTCGATGCCTATGTGCAGGATCTGGACTTGTTCGTGCGGCTGATCCGGAACAAGCATCCGGGCCTGCCGGTTTATTTATTGGGCGAAAGCATGGGCGGGGCCGTAATCATCGCGACCATGGCGCGCTCCCTGAAAACGCCCGTGGATGGCTTGATTCTGGCCGCGCCGGCTGTCTGGGGACGGGAAACGATGCCCTGGTATCAGCAGACGCTATTATGGGCGCTGTCGCATACCATGCCCTGGCTGACATTGACCGGCAAAGGCGTCGTCAAAGTCACGCCGTCCGACAATATCGAGATGCTCAGAGCGTTGAGCCGCGATCCGATGGTCATTAAGGCCACGCGTGTGGAAGCGATGTCCGGCCTGGCCGACCTGATGGACATAGCATTGCACAGCGCCAAGCAGATAGAAGCCGATACGCTGGTTCTGTATGGCGATAAAGACGAGATTGTGCCAAAACAGCCTACTTACCGCTTTCTGCAGGATTTTCTGCAAACCCGTCAGCAGCGAAAAAAAGTCGCCTTTTATGAAAACGGTTATCACATGCTGCTGCGTGACCGGCAGGCCCCGATTCTATGGAACGACATTGTCGCCTGGATCAAATCATCGTCAGCGCCGCTGCCTTCCGGCGCCGATAAATACGCCGAACAGGTACTGGCGGCCGCCAATGGGGATGACAATTCCTGACGCAATATAGGGAATTCCCGGATTGACTTGAAAAGCATCCGGATTTAGGATGCCAGTCAGTTCAACTCTGATGAGGAGTTCAGCATGCGCCGTACCGATTTTGCAGTTCCCCGTAGTTCGGCAGTACCGGATCAGGCCCTTTCGGGCGAAGTGCTGGCGCAATATCAGACCGTCAGGCATGAGACGGAACAGCTGTGCGAACCGCTCGCCATCGAGGATTACGGCATCCAGGCCATGCCCGACGTCAGCCCGCCGAAATGGCATTTGGCCCATACTTCCTGGTTTTTCGAGACCTTTCTGCTGACGCCTTATCTGCCTGGCTATCAGGTTTTTCATCCCCGCTTCGGCTACCTGTTCAATTCCTATTACCAGACCGTCGGCAGTTTTTTCCCGCGCCCGCAGCGCGGCTTGCTGTCTCGGCCGACCGTCGAGGAAGTCTACCGCTACCGCGCCCATGTCGACGGATCAATGGCGGAACTACTAGCCAATGCGAATGATTCCCGGCGCGACCGGATCATGTCCCGTACCGTGCTGGGGCTGCACCATGAACAGCAGCATCAGGAACTGCTGCTGACCGATATCAAATACAACTTCGCACTCAATCCGCTGCGCCCGGCTTATCGGCCAGCGCCCGAGCCTGTCGGAAAAGCGCCGGTTCTGATGCAATGGCTGGGCTATGACGGCGGCCTTCGAGAGATCGGTTTCTCGGGCACAGGTTTCGCCTATGACAACGAAACGCCCCGGCACAAGGTTTTTCTGGAAGATTTTCAGCTGGCCTCGCGCCTGGTGACGAACGGCGATTTTCTGGCCTTTATCGAGGATGACGGCTATCGGCGCGCCGACTTGTGGCTCTCCGACGGTTGGGCGGCCTTGCAGCAAAGACAATGGCAGGCGCCGCTGTATTGGGAGAAGCCTGACGGCGAATGGTGGACCCTATCGCTGGCCGGGCTCAGGCGCCTGGATCTGAGCGAGCCCGTCTGTCATGTCAGTTTTTATGAGGCCGACGCCTATGCGCGCTGGTGCGGCAAGCGCTTGCCGAGCGAAGCGGAATGGGAGGTTGCAGCCCAGGACTGCGAGCCGCGCGGCAATCTGCGCGAAGCCGGCTTCCTGCAGCCTGTAGCCGCCGAAGCCGGCGCACAGGACGGACCGGTCCAGTTATTCGGCGATGTCTGGGAATGGACGCAAAGCCCTTACCGGCCTTATCCCGGATTTCAGCCGCTTAGCGGTTCGCTGGGCGAGTACAACGGCAAATTCATGTGCAATCAGATGGTGCTGCGCGGCGGTTCCTGCGTAACACCTCAGTCGCACATCGCGGCCACATACCGCAATTTCTTTTACCCTGCCGACCGCTGGCAGTTCATGGGCATACGGTTGGCCAGCAATGCAGACTGAGCTGATCGGACCGCACCTTCGGTTTTCGGACCTTAAGCCGCCGCCGGCTGATTTCCGGCGCGAGGTCGTCGAAGGGCTGCGTCTGTCGCAGAAGACGCTGTCGCCGAAGTTTTTCTATGATGCCAAAGGCTGCCGGCTGTTCGAGGCGATCTGCGATTTACCCGAGTATTACCTGACCCGCACCGAAATCGGCATTCTGACCGAACACGCAGAGGACATCGCCCGAATCCTGGGGCGGGGCGGCACGCTTATTGAGCTGGGCAGCGGCAACAGCCGCAAGATCCGGTTGTTGCTGGAGGCGCTAAGGCCGACTGTTTACATACCGGTCGACATTGCCAGAGAGCACTTGCTCGCCGCCAGCCGCACACTGGCGGCCGATTATCCGTGGCTGGATATTCATGCGGCCTGCCTTGATTACTCGGAGCGTTTCGAGATGCCGTTTTTGCCGGATGCGCAAAGAAAAGTCATTTTTTTTCCGGGTTCCAGCATCGGCAATTTCGAGCCGGCGGAAGCGGAAAACCTGCTGTGCGGCATAGCGCAATGCGTGCAGCCTGATGGGGGCCTGCTGATCGGCTTCGATCTGAAAAAAGATGTGAACATATTAAATGCGGCTTACAACGACAGCGCCGGCGTAACGGCGTTGTTCAACCTGAACCTGCTGCGCTGCATCAATGCCAAAGCGGCGGCGAATTTTGCCCTCGACCGTTTTCACCATCATGCTTTCTACAATGAGCCGCAGGGGCGCATCGAGATGCATTTGTGCAGCGAATCCTGTCAGCAGGTTGTCGTGGCTGGCGAAACGTTTGATTTTCTGGATGGGGAATCCATTCATACGGAAAATTCCTACAAGTACGGGATCGAGGAATTCCGCTCTCTGGCCCGCAACGCCGGATTCGAGCCGGGGCATTGCTGGCGCGACCGGGACGGATTGTTTTGCGTACATTACTTTGCCATTGGCAGTGCTTAAATATCAGGGCTAGGATCAGATGTGGGGGCGACTGAAGCGGAACGGGGTTTGTAACCCCGTTCCTAACGTTTCTGTAATATCTGAACTAAGGAATTGCACTTAACCAGCGTCAAATGTTTCGGACGGGGCAACATGCCCCGTCCGGCTGTGCTGCTAATGCTGTGTCCTGTTTGCCCTGGATTGTTTGGTGAAAACTTGCAGCTCACTCTCCCAGAAAATCTCCGCTCTGATGCTGCCACATGGCGTAATACTTGCCTTTCAAGGCGAGCAGCTGCTCGTGCGTGCCCTGTTCGATGATGTTGCCTTTGTCCAGGACGACGATACGGTCCATGTTCAATATCGTGGACAGCCGGTGCGCGATCACGATGGCGGTCTTGTTCTCGATCAGCTCAAAAATGGCCACCTGGATCTGTTTTTCGGTCAGCGAATCGAGCGCGCTGGTGGCCTCGTCCAGCACGACGACGGGCGCATCTTCGAGAAACGCCCGGGCAATGGCGATGCGCTGCTTTTCGCCGCCGGACAGCTTGACGCCGCGCTCGCCCACCAGCGTATCGAATCCATTGGGCAGTTTCTCGATGAATTCCAGGCTGCGCGATTTCCGGGCCGCGTCGATCAAGCGTTCTTTCGGGATATCTTCACCCAGCGTGATATTGTCCCGCACCGAGCGGTGGAAGAGCTCCGGCTGCTGCGGCACCATGGAAATCTGCTGGCGCAGGGCAGGCAGCGTAAAGGCTTTGGCGGGCATGCCGTCGAAAGACAGCGTGCCTTGCTGCGGGTCGAGAAAGCGGAACAGCAGTTTGGTCAACGATGATTTGCCGGAACCGGACGGCCCGACCAGGGCGACTTTCTCGCCGGCCTTGATGGACAGCGAGAAGTTCTCGAACAGCTTCGGCTGGTCAGGGTTCGCCGGGTTATAGCTAAAGCCGATGTCATCAAAGCGGATTGCGCCTTTAGTGATCTTCAGCGGCTTGGCGTCGGAGGCATCGATTTCCAGGTCATTTTGCCTGAACACATCGGCCATCTCGGAGGCATCGGCCAGCGCAGTGAAAAAATTGCGGAAATTGCGCCCGAATTCCCACAGGCGCTGGATCAGCATGAGCATGATCGATTGGAACAGCACGAATTCGCCGACTTGGAAGTTTCCGGCCTGCCATTTCCGGATCATCAGATAAACCAGCAGCAGCTCGATGCCGAAGGTCATCAGGCCTTGTACGGCAAAGGAGACGAACATCAATATCCAGGCGATTTTCTTCTTGCGGTAGACGAAATCCGAAGCCTGGTTGATCTGAGCCTGCTCCCTGGCTTCCAGGGCAAAGCTTTTGACGATGAAGATATTGCTGATGGCGTCCGAAAAAGCGCCGCCGACTTTCGAATCGCCCTTGGCCACGGCTTTGTCGAAGCGCAGTTTCCAGACCGAATAGCCGATGTTCCAGGCCACGAACAGCA
Source organism: Methylobacter sp. Wu1 (assembly GCF_036553575.1). Lineage (NCBI taxonomy): Bacteria > Pseudomonadati > Pseudomonadota > Gammaproteobacteria > Methylococcales > Methylococcaceae > Methylobacter > Methylobacter sp. Wu1. The sequence goes on from NZ_JAZHOC010000063.1 coordinate 131,659, forward strand.
CCACCCAGGCCAGGAAATAAATCGCGAACTGCGGCTGCTGCCGGTAGAAGATCACGAACGAGATCGCGATCGCGACAATGTTCATGAAGAACTGGAACAGGAACCAGTCCATGATGATTTCAAAAGACCTTGAAAAGCGGTTGGCCTGCTTGATCAGGCCGCCTGAAAAGCTGTTCTCGAAAAAGGCGTATTTCTGCTTTTTCAGCACCTCGAAACAGCGTTTTTCCAGCAAATTGACGCCGCCGCCGTCGAGCGGCACGATCGCGACTTCGAGCAGGCGCCATGACAGCCAGATGCAGGCGTAGATCAACGCGATCGTCTTCAGGTTATCCAGCAAAAAAACCAGGGTCGCGTCGGAGTAGGGCGTCGCCAACCCGTTGGCGATGTTTTTGTAATAGAGGGGAGCCGAAAGCTCCAGCACAACGGCGCAGGCTAAAGCAGACAGCGATAACAGGAAATACCACTTTTTCTGCCAGACAACCCGGCCGTATTCTTTAAATATAATGTCCATATGTAATGTTGAGTGTTTTTCCAGTGGCTAATTTAACATTGTACCAAGCCGACCCTATGAAGTTTTACATGAGAAGGCGAATTTCAGCCGTAAGGTACGCATCGCGTACCATTTTCAAAGTTTTTCGATGAACCAAACTTCAAAAGGTACGCGATGCGTATCTGCAAAGCATTCTTTCCCCAAGAAGCAAGCGCCTTAAATATTATCTTGACCGCACGGCTCAAAGCCGGCTATAAGTATTCGTACTTAACATATTGAAATACAGGCATAAAGGCTTTTATCTGAAGCCGACTAACAATAACCTGCCATATAAATACCGATATGAAAACAGCTGAAAAATATCCTGCAAATTCTCGCATCGGTAAGATTAATCAAGGTGTGAGGAATGAACCTGAATAATTTTCGCGTCATGGGCTCCGGCGGCACCGGCGGCATCATCAACCGTATCCAGACACTGTTCGTCGGCCTGTTGAGGATATGGACAATCCCGATTGTTCTATTGCTGAGTCTGGCCTCTGGATTTACGACTTACTACGGCATGTCGCATTTCATCACGCCGTGGATCGCCTTGATCATCACCGTGGCGATTCAGTCCATCATCGTCATCTGTTCGCTGGAAATTGCCGGCATCCACTGGAAAGCCAACCGGATTCGCTATATCAGCGTATTAGCTTCCCTGCTGACGGCGATTGCCGCCTCGGTTTCATTTTCTTATTTTCAATTTTACGAAATATCGGAAAAGGACAACCTGCATATCGAGCGGCTGAATCAGGTGAGGGATGACGTTAATCATTACCTGAACAAAATCCTGGCCGTAAAAACCGGGATTCTCGAGCAGCAGCGCGCACAACTGGAACTGGCGTCCAGGGAAGTTTCGCAAGCCTATTTCGGCACGCATCCGCAGATTGCTGCCGAGTATAGAAATCAGGTAGGCGAGGGGCCGTTCTGGAAGCATTACAATGAGCTTTATCAGGCTAAAGCGCAGCAGTCAGCCCAGCTGGAGCAGGGATTCCGGCAGCTTGACGACGATATGCGCAAGCTGCAGGCCGGCCTCAGGCAGGTGAGTCTCGGGCAGGATGAAAGCGGCGCCTATCAGACCGTGCTGTCCAGCCTTAACGACGTGCAGCTTAAATTCAACCAGCTTGCGACCGGTCTGGGCCATGCCGTGCCCGAAGCGCCTGCGGTGATGTCTTACGCGCAGTTTGTGCAGGGCGTACAGCCGTCTTTCCTGATGTGGAAGGATTTTTCCCCGTTTGCGTTCGTCTGCGCCTCCATGATCGAGTTTTTTACGGTATTGCTGTCGTACCGGCTGGAGATGACGGCGCCCGGGCCGTTGACCGATCAGGAGGAGGAACTGGTGTTCGAATGCCTCCGGCAATTCACCGAATTCAGAATCAATGAAAACGACGAGCTTGAAATGGTGATCGAGAAAAGCGAGCTGGAGCGGGCCAGGCGCTATTCCGACTGGTCTAGGATGTTTGCCGTCGGCTTGTTGCTAAGCCGCGGCTTTCTGCGCAAGGTCGATGCCCGAACCGTCGAGTTCGCGCCCAACCTGTATCCGCTGATCGCCCAGCGCATGGGCGAAAAAATCCGCGCCATCAAGGCTGAATCCAACGTTAAACTTGAAGCAGTGCAGCAGGCCGCCAATGAATAATGAAAACACCGATCTGGAAAAATGGCTGGGCGGTTTCGATTCCGGCCAGGACATTGCCGGGCAGGAGAGCTGGGACCCCGGTTTTGATGCCGAGCGGCGCATCGTTCACTCCCGGCTCGGCTTTTACAGCAAGCTGTTCAGCCGGCCCGAGAAATTCGTCAAGCGCTTTTACCATACCGTCTATCCGCTCACGATAGCCGACTGGTCCTTAACGGCCGATAACAAACTCTATGACGGCTTCTGCACCATAGCGTCGCGGCTCGATATTCGCTTTCAGGCCTCAATCAAGTACGCGGCCGCTAACTGGGAGCTGTTGCCTGACATCAACCAGCATATCCAAGCGGCTTATGAAGGCCTGGTCAGGGATGTCGTCGACAGGGAATTGCTGAATCTGGACGACGGCGCCTGGATACAGACAGGCTTGAGGAGCACAGAGCAAAAGATAGCCCAGGCCGTTAATGAGCTATTGATGATCCGCGATATTCAATGCCGGACTTTCTGCACGTTGAAGCCCTCTTTCGAAGAGTTCCCTGACGATGCGGCGCTGACGCTGGACGGCCGGTTTGCGCAGGAGTCCGTCTATCTGAACGTGGTTAAAAAGAATTTCGAGTTCCGGGAAAAACAGGCGCAGGAAAAGCAGCGCCAGGCGCAGGAACTGGACAATCAGAAACTGCTGCATGAACAACAGCAACTGCAGCAGCTGAACAGGGAAGAGGAACTGCGAAGGCTGAAAGCCATTCAGGACGCTGAAAACCAGCAGTTGCGCCTGAAGGACCAGGAAAAGCTGCAGACCGAGCAATTCGACATTGAAAAGCGCCTGCATGCGGAAAAAATCAGGCACGAAAATGCCCTGAAAGAGATGGCATGGCGGGCCGAAATCGAGGAGCAGGAAAAGCGCCAGGCGCTGCTGCACGAGGTCGAACAGCAAAACCAGCTCAATCAACTGTCGCATAACGCGCGCTTGAAGGAAAAGGCGCTGGACGCCGAAATCAGGGAATCCGAAAAGCAGCAGGCGCGCTGGAACGAAGCCAAGGAAAAAATGCATATCGAGAACCTTAAACAGCAGCAGCGCCTGCAGCAGATGGATCTCGAAGCCGAGCTCAAGGCGCAGGAACACCAGCAGCAGCAAAGGAACAATGCGCAGCAGAAGCTGCAGGCGGACAAGATTGAGTACGAAGCGCGCCTGAAAGATATGCAGCTGAGGGCCGAAGTCAAGGAGCAGCAGAAACGTTTCGAAGCCACTGAAAAATCGGACGAGTATCTGCGCCGCGAAATTGAATTGCTGATTCTGGAAAAGCAGCGCACCGAGCTGGTGCTGGCTGTCAATAAGCCGGCCGATAACCTTTTGGAAGCCCCAAATAGCTGAAATTCAATTCCGTTTGTGTATGCCGGTCCGCTGCCAAAAACTGTGAAACAGCGCTGAACCAGCTGATAATCAGTTCCAACAGTGAACTTATATAAAGCCTGATTTTATATCTTAAACGATGAGTGCAGGATCGGTTTCATCCGACTTTACGCCTGCAGAACCCGTCATGTAATGAGTGCCGGACATTGCATGAAGACCGGTTTGACACCCTATCGGCCAGCCCGGCCGACAAAAATAAAAAAGGCCTCTGCCAAATCAGTTATATCAAGGTATGGCTGCCCGCCTGGCTCAATAAATCTCCACACGATTTCCATTCCGCTGCAATGTACCTTAATTTTTAGTCAGGTATTTTTCAGCGCCAAATACAGTTTTCACCTGATAGCGTATTTTCTTCGCCTTTAATATGCTTGAGCAAGCGTTAAAGGACGCAACAATTCCAGTTTCATGATTACGATTATGAAACCGCCGCCTAACCACTTTAAACCTCTACGTCCTTATCTTTAGGTAAAGGAATTCGGGTGCCTTTTTCGTCATTCGCATCTTTCGAAAAGCTTGGAGAAAAAATTATGAAATCAAGGCGTACTATTTTTCTTCCTCTCGTACTGTTGCCGTTCAGTTTTTTTCAGACAGCGCAGGCGATAACCGGCGGCTGTCCGATTGAAGGGGCGACGCCCATGAATATCGGTCCTCTCAACAATTCCCCGGACAGCGGTTTTCCGCTCTATGTTCAGGACTCCACCGGACTGACTGTGGAAATATGCCTGCATCCGACGCTGTGCATCTCCGATCCGGTGATTCCAGGGAATGCATTTTCGGAATTGATCGGCTTTGGCGCCGAGGGCTTCTGGGCGGCAGCCGATGCGATTATTACCACGACCGCCGGCATTGATGCGCATTTGATATCCGGCGTCGAGGCCGCCTTCGTGGCCGAAACCCCGGCTGCCGGCCAGCAGTTTCCGTTTACGCGCCTGCGCATCCGCATCGATGTTCCGCAGGCCGGCATTTATACCGTGACGCATCCCTGGGGGCAGGAGGTATACACAATCGACACGCCGGGCGTGCGCGCCGTCAACGACAGCTTTGATATCGAGTTCGCCGCCAACTCCGTGCATCAGGGCCGCATCGCGCCGATTCTGCGCTGGGACGCCGGACTGCCGATCACCGACGCGCAGGGCGGGCAATATATCGGCGATCCGGCCATACCCCATGCTGTGACGGGCAGCCCTTGCGGCACCAATTTCTTCCGCATCGAGGCTGTTGATCTGGACGGCGTGACGCCGCTCGCTATCGACCCGGGCGACAGCGACGGCATAGGCGGCACCAGCAGCGTGCAGACCAACTTATTTAACGTTTCCGGCAAGCTTTTCAGCGGCAACGCGCCGGCGCCGTTAGTGGTCGACCGCACCAGCTATACCCGCGAGATCGGCGATGAAGGGCAAGTGAACGCGTTTGTCACCTCGGCGCCATTAGCCGAAGTCACGGTGAGAGGGGAGCCCAATCTGCCCCCGGATGACGTACCGCTGGATGGCAACGGACAAGGCCTGTTTTTCAAGAGCATTCCAGTGGACGCCAGCGTGTTGCCGGATTCAGTGGAAGTCAGCGCCAAGAACAGCGGCAATGCCAACGCCTCGCATATCAACCTGCTCACCGATGCCGTGAATATTACCAAGGCCGAATATAACGTGACATCACAGACCCTGACCATCCAGGCGAACTCCAGCGACAAGGCAACGAGTCCTGTCCTCACGGTCTTCGGGTTCGGCGACCTGACCAACGGCAGCGGCACATTCAGCAATGTGACAGCGCCGCCTGCGAAAGTCACCGTGACCTCGGCAAAAGGGGGAACAGACAGCGAAGACATAACCATCGTCCGGTGAAGGTGCGGCAATAACCGAGTTATGCCGACACTTGCAACGACTGATAAAAAACACGGAGAAACCTCATGAATTCAAGGCTTAATACGAGTATTGTCGCCGCCTTCGCGCTGTTTGCCTGCGCTCAGAGCGCCCACGCAATTCCCGGCGGCTGTCCGATCGAAGGGGCGACGCCCATGAACATCGGCCCCATTAACCCGCAAAACGGTTTTCCTTTATCGGTTCAGGATTCCAGCGGGCTGACCGTGGAAATGTGCCTGGACCCGAACCTATGCATCTCCGATCCGGTGATTCCAGGCAATGTCTTCTCTGAGCAGATCGGTTTCGGCGCCGAGGGCTTCTGGGCGTCAGCCGATGCCAGATTGACTACGTCCGCCGGCATTGATGCGCGCCTGATCACCGGCGTCGAGGCCGCTTTTTTGACCGAAACCCCCAGGGACGGCGACCAGTTTCCGTTTACGCGCCTGCGAATCCGCATCGATATTCCGCAGGCCGGCATCTACACGGTAACCCATCCCTGGGGCCGCGAAGTCTATACGATCGAAACGCCGGCCAGACGGGCCGTCAACGAGAGCTTCGATTTCTCGTTTGCCGCCAATTCCGTGCATCAGGGCCGCATCGGGCCGATTCTGCAATGGGATTCCGGACTGCCGATCACCGACGCGCAGGGCGGGCAATACATCGGCGATCCGGCCATACCCCATACTGTGACGGGGAGCCCTTGCGACACCAATTTCTTCCGCATCGAAGCCGTGGCGCTGAACGGTGTGACGCCGCTCGCTATCGACCCGGGCGATAGCGACAATGATGGCAGCACCAGCAGCGTGCAGACCAATTTATTTAACGTTTCCGGCAAGGTTTTCACGCAAGTTGAACCGGCCGCGCTGGTGACCACCCGAACCACCTACGCCCGTCAGGCCAACAGCGCCGGTCAGGTGGATATCTTTGCCACCTCGGATGCAGCGGCCAATGTAACCGTCAGCGGCGGCGCGAATCTGCCGGCCGGAGAAAATCCGCTGACCGGCGATGGCAACGGCCTGTTTTATTCCAGTCTGCTGCTGGAAGATGCCGCCATATTGCCCCGAGTGGTCAGTGTGACGGCCAACAGCTCAGGCAAGACACCTACCCGGTTGCTGAGCCTGTTGACCGACAAGGTCGACATTACGCGTGCGGAATATAATCTGCAATTGAAAACCATGACCATAGAAGCCGTTTCCAGCGATCTGCTCAATCCGCCGACACTCACGGCATTCGGATTCGGCAATCTGAGCAATGGCAGCCTGACGGTTCCCGATATAACGGCTGCGCCTTCCAAAGTCAGGGTGATCTCGACGGCCGGCGGATCGGACATCGAGAATGTCACCATTGTGGGAGCGGCACAGCCGGTAGCCGTCAACGATGCTTACAGCACATCGCAGAATACCCTGCTCGAGATTCCCGCGCCCGGTGTGCTGGGGAATGATAGTAATCCTGATGGGACAGCGCTGACCGCTGTTTTGGCTGCCAATGTCAGTAACGGCACGCTTGCCCTGAATCCGGACGGCTCATTCGCCTATACGCCCAATACCGGCTTTATCGGACAGGACAGCTTTACTTATACAGCGCAGGACGGTAACGGCAACTCGTCTGGCCCGGCAACCGTGACGATCGATGTCATCGGCTCGAATGCCGCTCCGGTGGCCGTGGACGATGAGGCGGCAACGGCCGAGGATACGCCGGCGAATATTGCGGTGCTCGCCAACGACAGCGATGCGGACGGCAACGCGCTGACTCTGACATCAGTCAATCCGCCTGTGAATGGGACAGCGGCCATCAATCCGGATAATACGGTCAGCTATACGCCCAATGCCAACTTCAATGGCACAGACGCTTTCACTTATAGCATTTCCGACGGCAACCTCACGGCCACTGCCACGATCACAGTTACCGTGACAGCGGTCAACGATAACCCGGTCGCGGTCAATGACGCGGCGACGACCACTGCCGGCACCCCGGTCACTGTTTCTGTGCTGGGCAATGACAGCGATATAGACGGCGACAATCTGACCGTAGCGGCCATCGCATCATCCCCTGCCAATGGTACGGTAAACTTTAACGCCAACAGTGTCACTTATACGCCAAATGCCGGCTTTACCGGCACCGACGCGTTCCAGTACACCGTTTCCGACGGCAGCCTGACAGCCACGGCCACCGTGACGATCACGGTCAATCCCGTCGCCGTAACCGATCAGGTGACAGTGATCACAGCCGATTTCAGGACGAGGGCCGTCCGCTGGTCGATCAGAGGCACTTCGGGGGCCAATACCACCGTCACCATCCATGTCGGTTCATCCGAGACGGGAACCGTTATCGGCACTGCGGCGGCGGACCAGCGCGGCAGATGGAAATTCGACAGCCGCGGCAACGCCCCGTTAGGAAACAATACGACTATCACTGTCGTTTCGTCAGGCGGCGGCAAAATAACCGTCCCTGTCACCGTAAGGAGATAGTAAAGCCGCTTTAGAGCGACGGTAGGAAAATAAGCCGCCGTGCCGGATGGTCGAATCTGACAATCCGGCACGGCGGTTTTTTTATCCCTGCTGTCACGCATGGGCGTCTCATCCCGTCTGATGCAAAGCCTGCCGCTGCCGGGAGCGAGGCTGTGAAAACTTGCGGGATTGAAGAGGGTTCGGCTTTTTTCGTCATCTCCCTTTATTGCCGCGCGAGGTTGTCGATGGCTTGGTATCGATGCGTTTGTCCGGTGCTTCGCCATGATTGAGGCATTTGTCATTCCTTATGGAAAATTCAATCATTTCAATTTGTTGAGTATCCTGCCTGCGAGCGCTTTCCCTCGAATTAAAAGTTAAATCCCGCTTTTTATAATCAGGTATTTGCCTGACTCAATTTCAGGTGTTCACCCGAGTTTGTTTGATTTGCTTTTGTTATACGCTGTGATCGAGAGCAGCTCAGTCTGGCTGCCATTGCGGCCCTTGACGAGCCTGCCTGATGCCCATGCCGGACATTAACTAGGCGGCTTCAGTTGAGGAATGGATGAGGATTATCGATACAAGAAATAATTTTCATACAGCAGTTCATGGATTACCGCCTAATGAAAGTAAATCCTACAATGAGGTTTAAACATGAAAATGAGACACACAGCTATTGCAGTCGCGCTCGCTGCGGCGGGCTTCTCCGCACAGGCCGACCTGGCCAGGGTCGGGCCTAGTAACGTGCCATCGCCGCCGGGATATGGCTTTCCCCTTTGGTATCAGGATCTGAACGGCACAGTTCTGGATTTGTGTTTGCCGGACGCCAATGACCCCGGCGCTGCGCAGCAGAATGCCTGTTTACTGGTCGGGCCCGGCTTGCCCGATCCGCCTTACAGCTTCCCGAACAACTTCCCCGATGAAGCGTTTTACTTCAATGCCACATCCGTGATGGACATGCCGGCAGGCAAGCGCGCCACGCTGGTTACGGCGCTGGAAGCGGCATTTTCTGTAGGCCCCGTAGTCGTAGGCGATCAAATAACATTTACACGTATCCGCGTATTTGCCGGCGTTCCCGAACCTGGCACTTATACCGTGACGCACCCTTACGGCGTTGAAACCTTTCCGGTTGATTCCGTTTCCGCCGGCAATCGCGACATCGTCTTCAGCGAAGACGTCGGCGTGGCGCGCGGCATATTTGATGGCGCGCTCAAAAGCCGTGTCGGGCCTTTCCTGCAGCGAGCCGACAGCCTGGGCGCCCCGCTCGGACCGGTCACGGTTAACGGCGCTCAATTCCTGTCGGATGGGGCTGCCACGGAATTTGTCACCGGCAGTCCTTTCGGCACCAATTATTTCGAGATCTGCGGCGTCCGTGCAGACGGCACGTCCATCATATTGGGCGACCAGGGCGCTAACGGTACGTGTATTCGTTCCGACCAGTTCAGCCTGATGGGCCGCCTGCACGATTTTGTGGCAAATCCGATTCCCAGCCCGCTGGAAATCTACAACAGCTTTTATAAGCGCGATGCGGACGGTACGCAGGTCGATGTCTACGCCCGCAATATCAAGGCATTGCCCAGCCAGCCCAATCCCTCGCTGACAGCGGCGGCGGCAAATATAAAGCCTGTCAAGATGATTCAATTCGCCCCGGCTGGCCTCGGCCAATTCTATACTCAGGGCCTGGTGGATCCCAGCGGCGCCTTGCCTGGTCCCGTATCGGTCATCAACAGTGCCGACACGCCACCCAGCAAGGTCACAAAGGATGCCGTCGACATCGTGACAGCGGCTTCGGCAAATTACGATTACAACACGGATACGCTGACCGTAACGGCAACCAGCAGCGATAAAGGCTTCGGAACCGATTTGCCGCCAAAACTAAGCCTCGACGAGAATAAATACCCTGGCCATACGGCAGTGGCCGCCAACAACGCCAACGATCCCGCCGAAATGATACTGACGGCTACGGGAATAGGCACGCCGCCGGATACTGTCACCGTTCTGTCGTCTGCCAACGGCAGCGGGACATTCCCCGTAACGCGCAATCAGGCGACAGGCGCCAATATACCCGGGCCTGGCGTGCCGCTGGCGCTGGATGACAGTGCAACGGCGGAAGCGAATGGCGCGGCAGTCGAAATTCAGGTTGCCGAGAATGACATCGTCAATACGGCAGCGCCCATCACGTCCTTGCAACTGGTCGGGCCTGCGATACCGGCCGGTTCTGGAACTGCGTCCGTTAATGGCGCGAAAATCATCTACACGCCGGGTTCCGTCAATGGCATCGTGACTTTCCAATATACGGCATCGAACAGCGTCGGCCAGTCCAATGCGGCGACGGTGACGGTCACGGTTATTCCGTCCGCAGCAGGTCCTGCGCCGATCGTTAATCCCGATGGCCCAGTCAATGTGGCTGTCAGCCAGCCGGTAGTGATCGACGTGCTGGCCAACGATTCGGGCAATGGCGGCACGCTGAATCCGGCCTCGGTAACGTTATCCAACGTCACCGGCGGCACGGCGGCTGCCGATGCCACCGGCAAGGTGACTTTCACGGCCGGCGCCGCGACAGGCAACTTCGGCTTCGATTACACGGTAGCCAACGACAACGGCCAGATTTCGCCGACAGCGCATGTCGCGGTGACGGTCGTCAATCCTGAGAATATCCAGATAACCACATCACAGTGCAAGGTCATCAGCACCACGGCGGGCGAATGGCGCGTGGCCGGCACCAGCTCGGTGCAGACCAATAACAGCATCCAGTTGTATCTGACGGCATCTGTGCCGGCCGATCTGAGCGCCAACAAACTGGGGGCGGCCGCCCCTGTTGTTGCCGGCGTGCCTAACGGTACCTGGGAAGTCCGGTTAAGACCGGGACCAGCCTGCAGGACGCCGATTAGCCTGATTTCCTCGGCGACAAGCGCCAAGCGGGAAAACATCGCTGTTGCGCCCAAATAAGCGCAGGGAATCGGAAACCGGCCCCTGGCGGGGCCGGTTTTTAAGACTGAACGGCAAAACAGCATCTGGACTTACTGTTGAGTGTTGGGCAAAAAGAAAAGCACTGAAACACAATTTCTTTGCGCGGTTTTTCAAAAATAAAGATGGGGAAGGCGTGTCATGTTTAAGAAAACAGTCAAAGTAACGAATTACAGCCAGCGCGAAAAGGCCATAGCCCGGTATATGCAGGAGGTTAACGATATTCAGAAAGCCGGCATCAGCCGGCGGGAATTGTTCAAGATGGGATTGACGGCCGGCGTGGGCGGCCTGACAGCGATCGGAGGTCGCCATTTTCTGCCTAATCTGGCTATGGCGGCGGATAATGGATTGATCAGTCCCCCCTGTAGGAAGCCCTGGACGGAGCCGCTGCCGATCCCGAAAGCCTGCCAATCGGTCGGCTCTTTTACCGGCCCTTCGCCGGAAGAAGGCAAATGCGGCGAAAAGCACACGCTTTGGAATCCGGGAAAAAATGATTTCGACGATTTCGAGGAAGCGCGCGACGAGGCGCACCAGCGCTGGAACGAGTTGGGCGGCCTGGACGCCTGCACGAAATATGAACTGATGGTCAGGGAAATCGACTGGAATTTTTATTCGGCGCAAGAATACCCGGCATTCAATTCCAAAGTCTGGACTTATATCGACCTGAATTCGGACGCGGTCGGCGTGCTGCGCATCAATGCCCATTACGGCGAGCCTATACTCATGCGCATGTACAACGGCTTGCCCAAGGATGACAAGGAAAACCAGGGATTCGGCATCAATCAGTGCTCGCCGCATCTGCATAACGCCCACAATCCCCCTGAATCCGACGGCGGGCCGACCCGGTTCTTCGATTCCGGCGAATGGTGGGATTACTGGTATCCAAACATTCGGGCGGGCTTCGCCAGCACGCACAAGAACGGCACCTGGTACAATGACGCCTGGTGTCCGGGCGACTGGCGGGAAACGCAAAGCACGCTGTGGTTTCACGACCACCGCTTCGACTTTACAGCCGCCAACGTCTATAAAGGCATGGCCTCGTTCTACACGCTGTTCAGCAATGACATCAACCTCGATACCGGCGATGAAACGACCGGCCTGAGGCTGCCCAGCGGCGAATACGATGTCCCTCTGCTGTTTACCGACAAGGTCTTCGACCAGACCGGACAGATGTTCTTCGATACCTTCAATCTGGAAGGCATCGTCGGCGACATGCAGACGGTCAACTTCAAGATCAAGCCCTATATGTATGTCAAACGCTGCAAATACCGTTTCCGTTGCCTGGATGCCGGGCCGTCGCGGTTCATCGAACTGTTTCTGAGCAATGGCGCCAAGTTCACGCGCATCGCCAATGACGGCAATCTGCTGCCCAAGGCGCAAGTCGTCTCCAGCGTACGGCTGGGCGTAGCCGAAAGGGGGGACGTGATCGTCGATTTCAGCCAATATGCGCCCGGTACCGTGATTTATCTGGAAAACCGGCTGGAACAGCTCAACGGCAAGGGCACTTCCGGCAAGCTTCTGCCTTCCGGCAGCAAGACGCAGCTCCTTAAGTTCATCGTGTCCGGCGATCCGGTCATCGATGAAAGCGCGCCGTTGAGTACGCTCCAGTCTCAGGTCATGGTGCCGCTGCCGGCCAGAACCAATCCCATCAAGGTCAACCGGACCTTCAAATTCGATTCAAGCAATGGCGCCTGGACAGTCAACAGCAGGTTATTCGATCCCTCCAGAATCAGCGCCTATCCGGCAGAGGGTTCGGCGGAGCGATGGACGCTGAATTCGAGCGGCGGCTGGTCTCATCCGGTGCATACGCATCATGAGGAATTTCAACTGCTCAGCCGCAACGGCAAGGCCGAGAACCTGGCGATCGATGACAAGTCCCGCAAGGACGTAGTAAGAATCGGCGATGGCGCCGTGGGCTCGTCGGGGTCGGGCGAGGTCAGCTACTACATACAATTCCGCGACTGGTACGGCGACTATCCCTTGCACTGCCACAACGTCGTGCATGAAGACCATGCCATGATGATTCGTTTCCGCATCGTGCCGCCCGATGATTCCAAGGCCGGCAAGTAACGCGACTGAGCGAGGATAAAACCATGAACAAAAGAGATTTTATCAAAAAGCTGACCGGTGCTTCTCTCGGCATAGCCGCATTGAACACCTTGCCTTCCGCCGCTATCGCCCAAGGCGATTTTCACCCGGCCAGAATGGACCGGGCCGAGCGCCGCAAAAAATCCTTTCCGAATGTGCCGCTGATTACGCATGAGGGCGAGGCCGTGCGGTTCTACGACGACCTGATCAAGGACAAAACCGTACTCATCAATTTCATGTACGCGCGTTGCGACGATATCTGTCCGGGCATGACCGCGAATCTGAGAAAGGTGCAGAGAGAATTCGGCGATAGGGTAGGGCGCGATATCTTCATGTATTCGATCACGCTGGAGCCGGAACATGACACGCCGTCAGCGCTGAAAGCCTATGCCGAGCTCTTCAGGGTCGGGCCGGGATGGAAGTTCCTGACAGGCAAAAAAAATGACATCGAACTGCTGCGCAGACAACTGGGTTTTGCTTTCTCGGACCCGATACTGGACCAGGACAAAACCCAGCACATAGGCGTCGTCAAATACGGCATCGAGCCGCTGGAGCGCTGGGGAACATGCCCGGCCCTGGGTAATCCCAAATACATCGCCGAATATCTTTATTGGATGGAGCCTGACGGACGGCGGCCGAAACAGTCGGAAATGCTGGGTTAAGCCCGCATTTGGCAGGGACAATGGCGCCACGGACGGCACGCCTCATTCATGGCATAAATCAATGACAGCTCAAAAATACCTTAAAATTTTCCGCGGACCATTAAGTTAATATCAATAATTTCATATATTTATTTAATTTTTAATTAAATATCCATTAGAAAAAATCTATATTTAGGTAGTAGTGCTTATTTATCCCGTCTGGCACAAGCGCTAGCATAATGACGCAATGTGTCAAGTTAGAAAAGAATAAAAAAACAAACATTTTTTAAATTTGTGAAACGTGTCACGTTTTTTATCCGCTGATACACCAGGTTGCGGGGGGCCATGTTGATCATGTGTCTGCCTGATGAGACATATTTTATTCGAGCATCAATAGAATTTATTGGTTGTAAATTTTTAAAAGTATCTTCTCTTCAATGCTTTTAAAAAGTCCCGTCAGAAGTGGAGAATTATAAATGTATAAGATTGCAATAGTTGAGGATCAAACGATTATAAGAGCAGGTCTGTATGCGGTACTGACTCAGGAACCGCAGTTTAATGTTGTTTCTCAATCCGGGGATCCCATTGAATTGTTTCGGCAAACCTGGCTCGTCCCGCCTGATCTGGTGCTGCTGGACCTGATCATGCCCAAGATGAACGGCGTGGAAGCCATAGAAGAAGTCAAGAAGCGCTGGCATGGCACAAAAGTACTGGTCTACACGTTCAAGGATGCGGGCGCGAGCATTTCCGACGCATTCCAGGCAGGCGCTGATGGCTATCTGCTGAAGAACGCCTCGACGGAAGAATTGGTTTCCGCCGTAAAAAACGTATTGGCGGGTCATTACTATATTTCGGATGCGATTTTACCGACGATCATGAACCGGTATCTTCGGGCGGAAAGAATGCTGTCGGTCAACCATTTGCAAAACCTCCTGACCACACGGGAGCGTGAATTGCTTAAATTGATAACCGAGGGTTATAAAAATAAAGAAATGGCGGACAGCCTTTGCATCAGTTTAAAAACAGTGGAGACGCACCGGACTAATCTGATGAAAAAACTCAATGTGCATAACGTAGCGGAATTGATATCAGTGGCAGGAGAGGCAGGCATTACCCGCTCTGACAACCGGCCTTTTAATCCTGTTAATCCTGATTTGTTTCGCCAAGTCCAATTGGCGGACTAACGCTCATTTTGGGATGCTGAAACATGGGATGCTGAAACAATAGTAACCACCGCTGAACCTATGTGTCGGTTAGACCCGTAAGAAAGAGGGGGTATCACCCCCGCATCGAACTGATAAATGGTTTCCAGCGTATTGATCAGTTTTTTCCTGCTTAAGTCCCTGCCCGTTCTCTGCAGGCCTTCCATCAACAGCTTGGCTGCACTGTAAGATACGGCTTGCGCGGTTAAATGATGCATTGAAAGATTATTGCGTTTGATCAACCGGAAAAACTCATCCGCGCTCGCTTGAGCGGGCGGCGCGAGAGACAGGGATATGAAAATCCGGCTGCCGGGCGCTCCATTAAACATGCCAGGGCTTGTCAGTGAGCTGGAGACAAACAGGTACGGTTTCAGCTTCAATTGCTCGATGCTCTTCAATAACATGCGCAATTCATCATCGGCGCCAAAAAAGAAAATCACGCCCGGCGCCCGCCTTTTAAGTTCAGCAGCAAACATCTGGGATTGACGCTGCGGATAAATGAATTTGCCGGCCGGACCCAAGCCGCGGGCCCGGCTTTGCTTGTCGATAGCTTCGAGCGCGCCTTGGACCATGGCGTTTTCAGGGCCGATGACCATCGGCGCGGCATTCTTCAGGCGCAATGTATCAGCCGCGTAATCCACCATGGCGCGGGCCTCGTTTTTAAGGCCCGGCAGCAGATAGAAAGCGGACCGGCTGCGGGCCGGATTCTCTTCAGGAAACAGAGTGTAAGGGCCGATCTGCGGAACGCTGCGGCTCTCGCTCAGCAATAAAATGTCCTGCTCCAGGTTACCGGCGAACGGCGCTATCAAAGCAAATACCGGTTCGGCTTCGAGCAGACGGCGCGCATTCTCTATGGTCGAATCGGCGCTGCCGGTGAACTCGGCGACTTCCAGACGAATCTCGCGATTGTAAATGCCGCCTCGCGCATTAACTTCGTCAAAATAAGCCGACAGCATGTCTTTCATGGCCTGGCCCATGCCCGCCAAGGGGCCGCGCATCGGCAGCACTGTGCCCAGCCGGATGACAGACTCGCTCAGTCCCGGATCGGCATCGGTCGAGAGGCGTTTCAGGTACGCGATCAGGTCGGCGCTGTCGTTGGCGGACAACACGTATCTCGGCATGGCGGAATCCAGCCGGTTGCCGGCCGGATCGAGGCCGCCGGCAATGGCCGCGGCGATAGTGCCGGCCGTGAAAGCGGCATGTTTTCTGCCATTGTCATGGTTGTGTCCATAGGCCAGGGTCAGGTGCTCAAAGGTGATGTCGGTTGGAACGATGCCGCCTTCCGGCCGCCCATGCCCGTCCTCGCCATGGCAGCCGGCACAGGGCACATCCGTCCCCGACAGTTCCGCCGATTCGGACCCTACCAGCGCTTTGACCGGCTTGCCGGAAGGGCCGACACCGGTCAGGTAAAGCTGCTTACCCCGCGTTTCCGAAGCCGTCAGCGGCGCGGCCGATAGGGCAGGGCTGAACAACACGGCCGATAACAGCATAAAGCCGGCCGCGTTCAATCCGTTTATTGTTTTATCAGGGTTTTTCATGGCGGGCAGTCGGCAGGTCATAGATTCTGAAGGTAGCGCTTACGCAAGCTTGTGGGGGCGGCTGTAGCCGCCTTTTATATTGAAACGGGCGGCTAAAGTCAGTCGCCCCCACATTTTTAAAATAGCTTTTTTCATTTTTAGATCACCTAATCCTGTTTTCTACCGTTTATGAGAGTCTTTCTATCATTGCCGTTATCGAAGGAGCGAAATACTGCCGGCTTTACTGTGGGCGTGAGAAAGAGTGCAGCCCATCCGGGGCGGCACTCCGATACGCTTCAGGTAATATCCGACACGTAATTTGTTCCACAAATTGCTACACTTATCCCTGCCCTGGCCTAGTTGTCCGCCAGCGGAACCGGGCAGTCGGCCTGATTGCCCACGCAGAGGGGGCGCATCATGTCGTGGTCTTCATGAGACAGAATATGGCAATGCCAGACATACAGGCCGGGGCGGTCGAATCGGGCTTTTACGCGCGTCACTTCGCCGGGATAGGCGATCACTGTGTCTTTGGAACCGAATTCCCAGGCTTCCGGTCCCCTGGCAGCGCCTCCTATTGGTGTTGCCGGGAGCAAAGGCATACCGTTCAGGTCGGTTTGCAGCGGCTCACGGCTTTCAATCTGGAACTCTACCAGGTGCATATGGACAGGGTGGGCGTCTGCGGTGAAGTTGTAGACTTCCCATATCTCCGTGGTGCCGTTGCCGGGATTTTCGGTAACCGGGTCCATCCAGGGGAAGGGCGCAGGAGCGCCATAGCTATCCAGCGTGCCAAGCATGGAAATGGTCGGGCCGAACGGAATACCGGCAGGGTCCTCGATAATATTCACCAGGTTGCCATTGGCATCGGTGTTGTAATTGGCAAACACGGTTCCGGATTCCATTTCGTTGAGGGAAACCTTGCGTATCGTTGAAGGGTTGCCTAAATTTTCAGCCGGCAACAGCTCCGTTATCTGTTGCGGAGGAACCGAGTTGTCTTTCGAAGTTGCCTTCACGACGTTAAACTTCATGACCTGGCCTGTGGTGTCCGGATCGGAGAAGGCGTAATCCACCCCGCCTTGGCCGCCGCCATAAGGCTCATCAGGGCCTTCATTGATCAGGTAAAGCTGAGTACCGTTAGCCACGTTGGTGAAATCCACGATCACATCGGCTCTCTCGGCGGGCCCGATCAGCAGCGAACCTGATTGTGCCGGCTGGGTCTGAAATCCGCCATCGCCTCCAACCACCCAAAACGGCACGGCCTCTGTTGCTGGCCGGGCTGTCGGGTCGCCGGCAATTTTCAGAATCATGAAGCGCGAGTCTGATGCATTCAGAATGCGAAAACGATAACGGCGCTGCTCGACGTTAAGTTTCGGCCAGCTGTGGCCATTGACCAGCATTACGTTAGAAAAATATTCCGGATTCCAGATGGGCGAGACATCGCTGTCGCCGCCCGTTGCGGTTTTGCCCGGAATGAAGGGTACCTGAAGATCGTTCTTGGCCAGTCCTTCGAAGAACGCCCGATCGCCCGGATAAAAAAGGCTGCCGTCACTGTTGAAAGCGCGGTCCTGGATGATCAGGGGAATTTCGTAGGCGCCTTTCGGCAATGACGCGCTAGGGAGGTCCGATGCGCCGCCGCGTAAAAAGTAATTTCCTGCCAAACCGGCATAGACGTTGTTTCTGGTCATGCCTAAGGCATGGTCATGGAACCACATATGGGTGGCGCGTTGATCATTGGTATATTGATAAGTTGCGGCTCCGGCCTCATCGGCGGCCCCGTCTATTTGTGTCCAATGGGAGCCTCGTGGCGCATAACCGGTCGGAATATTCGATGCCGCAGGCAGCGTCCACGATTCGGGATAGCCGTCGCTTCCCGAAACGACATGCGCGCCGTGTAAATGTGTAACCAAAGGCACTGGTCCGGTATACGGATTCGGATTTGTGCCCATGCTGTCCTGTCCTCCCGGGCCTCCGGCAGGATTGGCCCAGTGCACGGTTTGATCGACCGGCAGAAGGTGGGGAAGGAAATTTCCTTTTTTATCCTTGAGGTCGTTGATCCATTTTACCTGTACCGGCCGGTTGACTTTCGCTTCGATGGCATAGGAAGGAGAATGGAAGGTTTTCGAATCACAGGTGGCACCATATGCCCATAGTTTCGTTTTAGGCAGCGGAGCCGGAAGAACCTGTTGTGAAATCTGGCGCGTAGCGATTTCGTAATAATCGGTTTTAGAATTACTTTTATACGGCACTTTAGGCATTGCGGGTGGAACATACAAAGGACTGGCGTATTTGGGTATTGTCGCCGGATCCAAGGTGCCGCCTGGCAGTGCTGCCCAGGCGGCGCTTCCCATCCATGGCAGCATAAGCATCAGGCCGACTCCGGCCAGAGTCCGCCGCTTAAGCGGGCATATGGCTTTTTGCCTGACTTTTCCCCGGTACTTTATGGTTTTGCCGGGCAGCTTTTTCGGGTCATGCGATTGAGTTGCTAGCGAGGGAAAAAGATCATTATCAGGACTTACGCAAGCCTGTGGGGCGACTTCGCCTAGAGCGCCTACTGTTGGCAGTCGCCCTTTATCTGAATGGGCGACTGAAGTCGCCCCCACAGGTTTTAGAGCCGCTTGTCTCAGCAGTTGAACAGGCAGACTGCGTAAGTCCTGATTGTGGATCACATTATTATTGTCGTTATGCACTCTCTGAGACATATATAAACCCTCAATAATGCTAAGTTATAAAATTTATGTTTTAAAAACAAACATAATTATTTGATAAATAATTAAATTTTTTTAAAACATTCTTGTTCAATATCCGTGAGCCTCGCTCGGATCACCCGTGTGCACGACCTGAGCATGATTTCTCTTGCATTCATCCCTGTTCCTTTAACAGCGCATTTTTCATCTCGACGGCAGGCATTTGTCTAACCTGCAAGACGGGACTATCCTGCTTTCTATTGCGTGGCTCGGCGCATCCTCCGCCATCCGCAGGCAAACCGGAATAGCGCCTGATCCTGGTAGCGCCAATGGATCACGGCATTGGCCGATTCCCACTTGGCGATACCTTAAAAAATCATTAAGGCAGATAGACTTTATCTGTAGAGCTAGAGAGTGCATATCAGGTGAAACCCTGATTTTTAACTCAGGAAGTACCTGATTTGGCGCGTTACAATTTGTGAAAATTAAGTAGTCGGGTAGTGATGTTTACGCCATTTGAAATGACGTTGCGCGGAGAGGTTAGGCCACTCGTAAACTTAATATCCCAGGAGTTTTCACGGCGGGCATCAAGCAATTTATCGGTTAAAGCCCTTGTTTTGTCTGCAGTCCTGCAGAAATGGAAAAGGGTGCAGCCGACCATCGGCCGCACCCTTGATGCGTGTTACGAGATGCTATTGCACTCGTAATTTGCCCCATAATCCGCCGTCAAACTGGAACGATGCCTGATCCCGGTAGAGGTAATCGCCGGGCGTCGCAAAGACACCGCCGGCGCCATTGGCCAACAGGAAGTTGAAATGGCTGCCCGGCCCGATGCCGGCCTGGGAGCCGTGCCATTCCGAGAAGCTGTTGGTGCCGATCACCGTCGAGCCGTCGGTGAACGGTTCTTCCTGCCAGATGTGCCCATGCTGCTGGAAGACATGGTTGCGGGCATGACCGCCGGCCTGCAGCACGCGCAGCCGGACCGGCTCGCCGGCCTTGGCCAGGAAAGTCGGTGTTTCCGCTGCGCCCACCAGCACATTGGTGAAGTCAAAGGTGCGCGTTACTTCCAGCGGGGTATCCGCCGCAAAGCCCATGCGTGTCCATAGCGGTTCGGTTTTGTAGTTGAAGGCTCTCTGGCCGGTGTCTTCGGGATCTTCCGATTCGGCAAGATTGGGCACGGGCAGGCCGTTTTGCTGCAGGTTCAGGTCATCCTGGAACAGCAGCACGTGTTCCCGGAAGAACTTGCCGTTGGCCAGCGTGACCGTGGCCGAGGCGCGCATGTTGGCGTCTTCCTGCCACTTCGCCCCCTGCGGTTCGATGATCAACGCCCCGATGGCGCCCTTGCTGGCTTGCTTGATGCGATCCGACGGCATCAGGTTGACGGCGCCGTATTCCACCGGTTCGGCATAAAGCTTCTTCAGTTTCGAATTGGCGTCAGGGTAGGGCCTGCTCGTCATTCGACCGGCGTACCATCTATAGTTGACCGTTTTGCCGGGGGCGGCGGTGACCAGATTGCCCCCCGTCAGGACCCAGTTCTGGCCTATGCTCAGGCCGGCACTGCGCAGGGCGTCAAATTCCACCAGCTGCGGCGTCAGGCCGACATGGCTGGACGGCCGGATGTCGTTGTTGTTGAAGCCTTCGACGATCA
>NZ_JAZHOC010000075.1:0-76286 GCF_036553575.1 Methylobacter sp. Wu1
TAACCCAAACGATAATTTTAAAATGGAGCCGGATTAAGACGCGTCGTTTAGTCGACGCGTATCCGGACTTTCAGTCCGTTATTCGAACCCACCCGCTTGAGCGGGTGGTTGTTTAGTGACATTAAAATCAGTTACCATTGAAGAGTCAGGGCTATATACCTGTTTTACAGGACGTATGGCTATTCGTACGAACGCTTATTCCGTTTGCTGAAACTCCATTGAATCAATCATTTCCTGTCAGGGAATGGGTTGAACATAGTGAAGCACGCTCTGATCGTGAGAGGCATATTTTGCACCGGCAACATCCTGCATGACACAACAACGGGCCGGATTTGGCCAATCAATCAGACAGGCAAAAATCGACCCATTCCTGCCGGTCGCGTTTCTCCAAACTGGCTAGTTAGCCAAATCCAGATTCTGCGAATCTGGAAGGCTACAAAGCAGCCAATGGCGACCTCATCCAACGGCCATTACGCGACATTCAAAGATTTTAGCGTATGACAGTAGTAAATCCGAAAGTAGTCGGATGTCGGATAACGATCCAGCTCAGCAGCCAGGGGCGCTGAGTGACCTTTGAACCCCGAAAAGCCGTACTGCGGCCCCGGTCTGCTGCAGCGCCTTGTTCGGTGTCATTCCAGCGTCGAGAAACCTCACAGTAAACCTATCCCTGTTTCTTTACGGGCCCCGGTTCGTCGAGTCCGCCCTCCCCAAGCCCACGGCCGCTGGCGAGAAGGTAGTAGCCCAAGCGGATGATCTGCGCGTGTTCTCCCTGGATACCCACCTTGAATTTGAGTCGTATCCGCAGCTCATCCTGGTTTGGCCCAAACTCGCCAACGGTGTCCCAGGTGAGGTTCCTAACCTCCCATTGCATGAAGTTATCCTCATCCGGGCTGGTGCTGTTGAACCCGTCGATGGTGACCTTGGGGACCACGCTATTGACGTGTTTCCAGAATGGGCCGACTAATAGGCGCACGTCATAGGTTTCAACGACAAAGTCTCTCTCATCCCCTTTGAGGTTGTTGAAGGTGTTCACGCTGCCTTGGACGATCACTCCGACGTGCGCTTCTGTTTCCGGTTGATACAGACCACGATGTTCTGGTTCGAATTCATTTGCTGGCGGTTCGAAAATAATTGCCATTGGTGGCCTCCTCGGTCGGCGATTCATCCGGCATGGTGTTGGGCATAAAACAGTTCACGGTGAGCAATTAGGCGGCCGAACAGATTATTAAGTTGTTAACCGTATATCTACCAGCAAATGGTCTTTTGCACGATAATTTATTGATTAACACATGATTTTCCTATCCGTTTATCATCGGTGATAAGAAATAATCGCCATTAATGATCAAATTGTTGCCTTTGAGTCAGATGGATCGATAGATCACAAAGGGTCGTGCGACGGTCGCTTGGTTGATCATGTTTTGATCAACCGGTGACAATTGTCAGCGCACTCAAGTTCAGATTTTTACATGTTATGCGATTTATCAAGCGTTTACTTTTTGAATAAAAAACGCGATAAGGCGCAATTTATAGGGCGCAATAGGCGCTAGCCGTATTGCGCCGCATGTTGGCCTTCGGTCATTCGGCGCATTACGCTGACGCTAATGCGCCGAATGACCTATACGCTGTTTTGACAATTGGCACAGCGGTTAAAGAGACGCGTGCCCCTTATTAAGGTTGAACGACAGCTTTCTGTATTGCAGCCGCCATTGGGCTAAAATTCTTGAATGTCTCTGATTGGCACATAGCAGCTATTCACTTTTTTATCTTTGGATAATACTGGTATGAAGGTATCTGAACAGCAAGGTAATAAAACTTAACACCCCTATAGGGGCGTTTCTACACTGAAACTTTAACTATTGATCCTTTCCATGAGTGAGTTAGGGCTCGATTCATAATCATGACTCACAAAAGATCTGTTATTCCATAAGATGTTTATGCGCTTTGACAGGGCCTGATCTGGAAGCGATTAGACAATCTTTCAATACATAATTCGAATAATCGAGCCAATACCTGCTAAGTCAGACAGTAATGGCACGAATAGAAAATTCAATCAAAAATATGAATAATAACTAGTAGAGTAACCGGAAACTGATTAGGCTCAGCATCAGCAGTTGCCACTAGGCATAACGATGTGGGAATCAGGGTGCCGAACTGGCTAGCAGTAATTTCCATTATTTTGTTAATGCTTTATCAACGGCTTATTTTCAGCTTGATAAAAAATGGCAGCCGAAAGTGGATAAAGAGGGCGCTAATTTACAAGCTTAATCCCCGGGACGGCGGCGGTTTTCTCCCTACTTTAAAAAAACATTTTTCCTCAAGGGCAAAGTGATGGAAAGGCCAATACGCAGGAAAAGAAAGCCGAAATAGAAGGCTAAACCGTTTATTGCGTTGTTTGGCGCAGATTAGCGAACAACGCTTTATCTGTGGAGTTCGTCATGGCAACAATATGT
The DNA here is from genome assembly GCF_036553575.1 of Methylobacter sp. Wu1. Classification (NCBI taxonomy): domain Bacteria; kingdom Pseudomonadati; phylum Pseudomonadota; class Gammaproteobacteria; order Methylococcales; family Methylococcaceae; genus Methylobacter; species Methylobacter sp. Wu1. The sequence goes on from NZ_JAZHOC010000075.1 coordinate 2,451, forward strand.
TTTTTAAAGCGTTGCGTTCTAACGGTGCCGCTGGTTCTGATGTTGGCTACTGCCAACGCTGCGCCCTACACTGTTGTTTTTGGCCCCCAAAAGTTCACGCGATCCACAGGCGCACCGGAGACAATTACAAAAAATTTCGCGCGCTGCGGCAATTCACCATGCCAAATCGTTGTGGCTAACGGAGCGGCTAACGGCAGTAATCGCGTGAGCAGTGCTTCGGTATTCCTCAATGGCTCGCCGATCATTGGCCCGTCCGATTTTAACCGGCAGAGCAATAGCATCGTTCGCCCCGTGACACTCCGCAGCCGGAATATTCTTGCGGTACGGCTTGCATCAAGTCCAGGCAGCTTTTTGAACATTACTTTGCAATGCGCGGCATCGTCTTTGGAACTGTCAGCAAGAGCGCCAGGCGTAAGCTTGGAATCCCCGGGTTCGCTTTTGTCGGCTGTCAATATCGTTAATGAAGGGAAGGTCGATGCAAAGGACGTGAAAGTCACCTCGATCTCTCTGAATGGCGGCAACTTAACTTCACCTGCTTTACCCCGCAACTTGGGCACGATACCGGCAAATCGCTCTGCGGTTCTTAACGCTAATTTCTCAGGTGCCGGTATGCCATTTGCCCCAGGCCGAAGCTACACGCTCACTGTGGAAGGAACCTATACCGCAGGGCCTTCTGCCGCTTCTACCAGAGGGTCTTCGACCTACTGTTTTACCGCGAATGAAGACTTGACTATCCCGCCAGCCGCGCCCGGCAGCGCCGATTTAAAAACGGTTACTGTGAAGAGCGCCTCTGTAACCGGCGGCAGGTTCCCAAGCCGCCCTCCCAAATTTGGCGCTGAGGTCAATCGAGAAGGCTGGACAGTGCCGACAGGTCCATCCATACCGCTCGATGGGCCAGTGCCCAGCGGTACCAATGTTCAAAAAGCGCCTGGGTCAATGCCCAGCGTTGCAAATGATCAAAAAGCGCTCGTCGGCGGGCCGCCGGCCATTGATTTTGTCTTCAACAGCGGCTTAGGCCTTACTTCGGCCGGTGTTGGCTGCAGCGGAGACTCCCTGGCCGCCTGTGCGGAACCGAGTGGTGCTGTGACCGGCGGAGGCGTAGTCTTTGCTACGGCGAACTGGAACGCGGCCTATTCGACGGATGGAATCAACTTTAAAGTGCTGGACCCAACGAAAATTTTCCCTGATGACGCAATAGGGTTCTGTTGCGACCAAATCGTCCAATATGTGCCGAGCATCGATCGCTTTGTCTGGCTGCTTCAAGGGACCGGCTATCGCTTGGCGATAGCCAGCCCAAGCGCCATCATCAATAGCAACGGCACTGCCTGGACTTACTGGAATCTCACGCCAGCTGTTTTTGGCGAGGCAGGCGTCGGATTGGATTATCCGGACTTATCCGTCGGCAACAATTTTCTTTATCTGAGCTGGAATGGTAAAGGCGGGTTGCAGATCGCGCGGGTGCCGCTCATCGGAACGAATTCCCTGCAAGGCGCTGGCACGATCACCATCGGCTACACGGACCCCGCCAAAGCTTCGATGGCGTGGGGCAGTCATTTGACGCAAAATACAGGCGATGAGATTTTCTGGACCGGACACAACAAGAACAGCAATATGCGGATTTTTTCGCTAAAGGAAAACTCAAATACTTACTTCTGGCGCGACCGCGGCATTTCCAGCTGGGCCAATAATGCACCGACCTCATTGACGCCGGATGGGCGTGATTGGTTGGCTAAGAACTTTAACGGGCCTGGAGGTAATTCATTTCCAAAAAATGGCGTAATCGGCTCTACACGAGTAGGCAATCAACTCTGGTTCGCCTGGAGCGCGGGGACGGACAGCAGGTTCAAGCAGGCACACGTGGAGATGGTCACATTCGACCGAAACAATGACTTCAAAAAGGTCAGGCAAGTGCAGATCTGGAATAATGATTATGCGTTCGCTTATCCGGCACTGGCGACCAATGCCTGCACAGGCGAAGTGGGTCTTTCGTTCGAATATGGGGGGAATAGCAAATACTACGAAAACCATGTGGTCGGATTTTGGGGTGATTTCATCGCCTATAGCACGACAGGCAGCAATGCCGGCACAACCCGTTACGGAGATTATGTGACGATTCGGCAGGCAACGCCGTCCAGGTCGGATCCAGGTAACTTGTTCGCCGCTTTCGGCTGGGCGGTCAACAAGGCCACAGCGCCCAGCACCGGCCTGACTACCGATGTTCATTACGTGTTGTTTGGCCGGCCGCCTTCTTCATGCGCCATTATTCTTAGATAGCTGATATTGCGCCTTTGTAGGGCCGAATTCACTGATGACCTTTTAGGGTATTCGACACGGGGCATCCGAGATATACAGGCAGTGCAAATAAATTCGCAGCTACAGACATACTGGGCCGATCGACTAGCCTTTCTTCATGAGGCTTAAACTGAATTGAGGTTAAATTATTTTTGTGAGGCTCGTCGCAAAAAGGTAGTGACGGACTTGACTGAAACTGATAGTCTACTGTTTATCCACTAAGAATGAGAACAAATAGTGGGAGTTAGAAATTTTTTATTCAGAGAATTATAATGAAAAAACTTTTTTGTGCTGCTGCGCTTTGCTCTGCTCTGTTCGGGGTTAACGCTGCAAATGCAGCGATTATAGACGCATCAACTCCTATTCCAGATGAAAATATACTTTTAAACTTTAATGGTTTAGATTGGGTTTATGCTGGCCCAATTGCCACTAATGAATGGGGCGCTGGTAATATAGCGGCTCCAGAATTCAGGGCTAGCGAAGGCTGGCGATACGCAACAGTTAATGAATGGGCAGCTAGACCCGATTGGACTGACTTTATTATTGGCGGCGCTGCCGTTTCGGCCTCTACCTGGACTGATCACTCATCTTATCGGTTCGCGTCTGAATACTGGGGCAATTTCTCACATGTGGACTTAAATGACGCCGCCTTGGGTTTTATAACCAATGGCCTGGATATAGGGCAATTGCATTCAGTCTGGGAGACATGGTACGTGCGAGATAGCAATGTTTCTGCTGTGCCCGTTCCTGCGGCTGTCTGGCTGTTTGGTTCCGGCCTGGTCGGGCTGATGGGCTTTAATCGCAAGCGCGCTCAAGCTGCAGCATAACGCTATTGCCGTACAAGATAATCGCCTGCCGGGTAAGCCGCAGGCGGTTTTTTTATGGTCTTTCCTGTCCGCTGAAGCTGGCGCCCATCCACAATTTTTCAATTTGGCGCCACCCACTCCCGCAATTGCGACACCACCCAGGCTCCGTCATCCAGCGGCAGGTCATGGCCGGCCCAAGGGTGGCTGCAATACTGCCAGCGCCATTTTCGGTAGATATCGACCGAACACTCCGGTGCTACCAAGCGGTCGCCCCAGGCATTCAGCAATAAAACCGATTGCTCGGGCCGCAGGCCGCAGGGCCGATAGCTGGCGGCAGCCCGGATCTGGCGCCAGCTGTTTTTCAGGCTGACCGGTCGCTCTTGCTGTATTTTTTCCCAGGCCGTAACCGTCCATTCATTTCTGGCGCGGTTGCTGACCAAAGCCAGGATCGCCGACTCGCGCTCGCGCAGATTGCTCTTCAGAAGCAGCGAAGCCAGCCTGCCCAGGCTCTGCCAGCGCAACCGCTGATAGAAAGGACTCAAACCGGCGAAACTGGTATTGATCAGCGTCGCGCCGCAGATATCGCCCGGGTACGTCAGCATCCACTCGAAGGCGACCATCGCGCCCAATGACAATCCCAGCACTGTTGCCGGCTGTTGCAGCAGCCCTGCCTGCTGCGCCTGTGCGCGCACCTTGTGCGTGATCTGGCTGATCGTGTCCGGGCTGACTTCCCGGTAGTAACGTCCGGTGCCGGGCAGATCCAGCGCCGTTATTCTGGCATCAGGGAAAGTCGCCTGCAGCAGGGGCACAAAGTCGCCCCAATGCGCCGATTCGCGGCTCAGCCCGCGCAACAGTATCCAGTTTCGCCCCAGATGCTCATTCATACCAGAGATTTACCGCTTTTTTTCGAAAGAGAGCTTTTTCCTGTTCATCCAAATGCGTCCAGTGCTTCGGATAAAGCAGGCTGCGGTGCAGGAAGTCGAACAGCATGAAATGCCGGCGGAAAATGCGTTGCTGTCGATGCGGCAATACCGGATGAAACCAGCCCAGCCGCGAGAATAAATTAAGAGGGCTCTTACGCAGCCAGAGCCACGAGCCCATCTCCAGCGTCAACGGCATGAAGAGGCGCTGATCGTCATACTTTCGCCGGAAACCGTCGAACAGATAATCCCATAAATCCCCGTTGATCACGTATTCCCGGCACATGGGCTCGATTTTGTATACATGATGCCGATAGCAGCGATCGAACAGTTCCTTTAAAGCCAGGGCTTCGGCGATGAAGGCAAACGGTGTTTTACAGCCGGCATAGGGAAACCACAACCGATCCTGAATGCCGAAGCCCGAGTGCAAATCCAGCGCGATGGACAACGGCGCGCTGAACAACTGCTGATCCACAACTCGGCAGACCGCCCGGGTTTCCTTCTCCATGTTCAATACATCGCCGCGGTACCAGGGCAGCCGCGGCGTCAACCGGTGGCCGCTGTAAATGCGCGTGGCGCCTTCGCCTTCCACAGGCGAATTGCGCATCAGATCGACGCCGTTGCCGTTACAGCGCGTGCCGAAGCAGACGCCGACCGGATTCACGACAGGCACGAATACCAGCCGCGATCTTTCAAGGCGCGCCTGAAACCCTTCATCCCAATCCATGAGCTGGCTGATACTCTGCAGGTAGGACAGGATGATTTCGGAGCCGATTTTTTCCAGGCCATGCACGCCGCCGAACAAAGCCAGCGCGGGCGCGTCGGGGCGGGTTGAGCCGAGCGTGATGCAATGTATCGGGAACTCGCAGTCCCGGTATTGAATCCGCTCCACCACCTCGACATTCGCCCGGTCTCCTAATTGCTCGATGATGCGGTTGATCTGTTCGAGCTCTGGAAAATTAATAGTACCCATCAGGCGGCAATTTGCGGTTTTTCATCAATGGCCGACGGCTCAATCGGATGCTGAACGCCAAGCGTCCGTGCTATGCGGTCTCTAGCCTCGATGCCGACCGCATGACGCGTGTTGTCGACACCTTCAATAACAGGCAGAAAACTGAGCCGGACTTCGATTTTATCCAGCGCCAGCATCCTGATCAAATGCGGCACGAACGCATCATCGCCAATAAAAGGCGCCTGCAGCCTGGCTTCGCCATGATATTGCAGCGCCGCCGGCTGAATTGCCGACTGCGTCGACAGGGCCGGCTCAAATAGCGACGAATGGAAATGCAGAACTTCATCGCCGCAGGTGGTAGTGCCTTCAGGGAAGGCTATGATGTTGCGGCCGTCCCTCAGCAATCCGGCCATAGTTTTGGCTGTTGCCTGGATATGCCGCTTGTCGCCGCGCCGGATAAAGACCGTACCGGCTTGTCTGGCCAGATAACCGATTACGGGCCAGCCGGAAATGTCGCTTTTGGCGACGAAATAAGCCGGCAGATAGCGGCCGATCACGATGATATCGAGCCAGGAGATATGATTGCAGACCAGCAAAGCGCCGCGCCTGGGCAAGTCGCCTTCAACGATTATGTCCAGGCATAAAATATCGCTGAACAGTCTGAGCCAGTGCATCTTCAGCTTATCGCGCCTGTTTCCGGCGTCCTCTACCGGGCACAGCCAGTTGACGACTGGAAAAATGCCCGCGGCAATGATCAGCCCATAACCGAATAGCAGAATGATCAGGAAAAGCCTATAGCACAGCCGCACAACAATCGCCATGAGTCTCTTGATAATCTCTCATATAATGTTTGCTGTAACGCGCCTGCAACTGATCCAGCGGCAGCAGCATGAATAAATCCATGCAATTGAAGTCCTCGTCCCAGCACGGCTCGCCGCAGACCAGCGCGCCGAAGCGCAAGTAGGCTTTCAGCAACGGCGGAATACCCGATTCATCGCGCTCGCACCGCAAGTGCGCCGGGACTGGCACATTAGGGCGAACCTGCATTAAAACCGACGCCTTGTTTCTGGCATCGATACTGCGGTAAACCGCATCGACGGCAAAACCGCTGGGGCCGGGTGTGATGCTGGCGCAGCCTAGCAGATAGTTAAAGCCGCCTTCCAGCGCATATTGCACCAGTCCAGTCCACAGCGTGGTCAATACCGCGCTGCCGCGATAATCCGGATCGACGCAGGTTCGTCCGATTTCCAGGAAACGGCCGGGCAATGTCAGGACCTGATCCAGATCGAATTCGCTTTCCGAATAAAACCGGCCCAGCCGCTGGGCCTGATATTGATTCAGCAGGCGCGTGTAGCCGACGATTTTGTTATTGACGTTATCGAATACCACCAAATGCTCGCAGTAGTCATCCACTTCATCATGATCGATCCCTTCCGATGCGGACTTGAGTCTGGCGCCCATTTCCCCGGCAAACACCCGATAGCGCAAAACCTGGGCTTGCCTTATCAACTCCTCTGAACGGGTAACGAAACATTCCAATCGCCTGGCCGGCTTAATTTGTACTGCTGCATCTATATTTTTCATGTGTCATCAACGGGTGAAATAAAAGACAGCGTTACAATAAGCGGTCAACATGTCAGTTATGTGTCCGGTCCGTGAACATTGCATGACAGGAAAATGACATTTTTGTGAAAGTGCCGACGGCATTTGATTCAAGATGCGTTGGCTTTATGACAGATGCGGCTGAGTAGGGTCGAATTCACTTGTGCCCTTCAGGGTATTTGGCCCGAAACGCTCACTTAGCATCAGCATCGTATTTCCGCAGTTGGTTGTGGATGCCTACGGAGCTCAAGTGAGTTCGCACCAGCGCGAGCATGGGCCTTGGATTTAACCGTAGTGGAGGCCGGCCATTTTGCGCAGCCATGTCCTCCGGAAGGAGCTACTGCCGGTTTGCACGGAAAGGCAGCAGTGCTCCTGGAGAAGATAAGCGCCGGCAATGAATTCTAGCCTCTGTGCGCGGCTGTATTCAGAATTTATTGCCGATCGATTTGAGAGGCGACAAGCGGCGCAACGAGCGGGCATTGCGCCACAGTTTTTCTGTCCGAGGGTGAAGTTTAAACAGCCGAATGATCAATCGTTTCACATCATTGGAGGCTTTGAGCATGATAGAGAGACCGACTATCATGGTCGGCAAGCCGAACGGAACCGGCAGCGGGAACAGGATCATTCCCACCACAAAGACGACACTGCCGGTCGTCATCAAGAGAGATTTTCTGAGCACGGATCAAGCCGCCCGCGCATAAGCCGGTGCGAGTGTTCCTTCCCGCTCAAGCAGCGTCTGGCCTTCTTCCTGCCAGCTGACCAGCGCCAGCCGGCCGCTGTCATGCTCGACCAGGGCTGTGCAGCTTTCCACCCAGTCGCCGCAATTGCAGTAGGTTTTGCCGAACTCCATTTGCCTGATATCGGCATGGTGGATGTGGCCGCAAATGATGCCGTCAACGTGCCGTTTCTGCGCTTCCAGGCTCAGGACGTGCTGATAGTTATCCAGAAAGCTGACGATGTTTTTGACCTTATTTTTCAAAAACGCCGACAGTGACCAGTGGCCGTAGCCCAGCATCGAGCGGATATTGTTGAACCAGCGGTTGACGACCAGCAATACCTCATACGCTTCGCCGCCTATATAAGCCAGGCTCTTGTTATGGCAGACGATGCTGTCGAATTCGTCGCCGTGCAACACCAGAAACTGATGCCCGTCCCGCGTTTCATGCACGGCATTGAGCCGAATGTCGACGCCGTTGAAATGCATGCCGGCATGTTTGCGGAATTGTTCGTCGTGATTGCCGGGGATATAAATCACGCGCGTGCCCTGCTGCGCCTTGCTCAGCACCAGTTGCACGATTTCACTGTGCAGGGTCGGCCAGTAAAAACCGCTCCTGAATTTCCACAAATCGATGATATCGCCGACCAGATATAACGTTTCGCAGTCGACATGAGCGAGAAAATCCCGCAACTGCTCGGCTTTACAGCCTTTAGTCCCCAGGTGCGTATCTGAAATCCAGACTGATCGATAGTGTATTGACATGATAACGACCATAATAAAGTTGTGATGGCGCTAACATACGCTTTCATTGTTACAGGAAGTTAACGGTTTGATGACGGGTTGGTTACGGGGTGGAGATTATGGGCTGGAATGAGGTTGTGTAGGCCCCTGAGCGATATTGCTGGTATACATTCATTCTAACAGTCAAGATGTGCAGAATGTTTGTCTGGATATAACTCCTGTGTTAGAGTTCGCACGCAAGCTGTGCGTCTGGCAGCGGTATTTTATAGCGCCAGCTCTGTTCAGCAGTTAGTCGCAACACCCGTCAGTGAGAAGGACTTCCATGGCCAATGATTTCCCCAAAACCCCTTACGATGCCTGGCAGCAGCAACGCTGTCATCCCAATGCGCCTGCCGGCGGAGGCGGCCCCGGCTGCTTCACCAGCGCTGATCCTTTTCTTCAATCCAGCAGTTCTGGCTGGCAAGATCTGCCCCATCCCGACTCGCCGGCGGCACGCTACCTGACGCCGCAGGAGATCCGCGCTCCGGATCTTACCGAACGGGTGCGGGCTGTCGTCCAAGCCTATACTCGGGCTCTGCGCCTGGCGCCTGCGGCGGTTTACCGGGAAACCGGCTGCCAATTGGATCAGATTATTGACGGTTTACTGCCCGGCCTCCTGCAGATGCTGGCGGCGCTCGGCATCAGCGCCATGGCGGGCGCCAGCACCGGCGCGGCTGTCGGCTTCTTTCTCGGCGGCGTAGGCGCCGCGCCCGGCGCGATAGTCGGCGGCGAATTAGGCCTGGAAGCCGGCACTGCGCTGCTTGCCTGGATGGGTCTGGGCTTTCTTGCGGCCGCCATCGGCCAGGGCATGGGTGAGTTGACAGGCGTTCTCAGGCGCGCCATCCGCTGTGCCTGGCATGCGCCGGAACATCGTTACCCGCCCTTCGAAATCGACAGGGCGGCTGAAGATATGGCCCGGGCGGCGGGCATTTTATTCCGTCTGATACTCCAGGGTCTTCTGGCGTATGTGCTCAAGAACGGCGCGGTTAGCGCCAGCCGGGCCGCGGCATCGACAGGCCGGACCATCCTCAGCGGCGGCACCGGCGCTGCCGCCGACGCAACGCTGGCCGAAGTCTCCGCGCTGCTGCGTAACAGTAAACTGCCGGATGGGTTTATTGTCTGGCTTGAAAGGAACTGGGACGATCTGAAACGGAATCCCAAACTGGTAAGCGACAAAACCGCTCCGAATAGTTTATCTCAATCATCGTCGGCAGTGGCGCCTTCGGAAATGAAAGCTATGAGGGAAAGACAGGGGCGTGATGGTGTCTTGGGAAAATCTACTAACGAAAGTAGCGCAATTCCCGAAAAAAACACAGACAAGAAAGTGGCTTTAGATGAACAAGCCGCTGGTGATAATATAGATCCAAACAAGAAAAGGGCAGTGCTTGGTGGAGCAGCAGAAGCCCCAAGACTGGCACCATATAATTCGAATGCAGACGGTGTCATTAGAACTCAACAGGAAGCGGTTAATCTTGCTCGATCATATGGTGTTGAAATCGGCGACGATATAACTATCGGGTTTATGAAAAACTGGACTCGAACAGACGCAGATGCGGAATATTTTTATCGCTTGAGAGACTACAAACCAGATGATTGGGTTGAATGGGATGATTTTCTTCACGAAACGACTGGCAAGATTCCTGTTAGGTTCAACGCCAATATCTTAAATAGTGATGAGTCAATAGTAGCTCACATTGCGCATGAAATGCATGAGCTAAATGCACTGAGAAATATTTTTGCAGAGAGAGGAGCTATGCAAGCTCGAGAACTAAACAAACTAATTGCTACAAGGCGTCAAGGCGGTCTTGCTGGAAATCTTCATGAGCAAGCTTGGGACATAGCAGATCAACTTGTCTTCAAGATGAGGGGAGGTCAGTAAGATGAGTTTTTCACAGACTAAAAGTGAAATAGAAGAGCTACTTGAAAATCACGCTAATGGACTTTACACCTCTGGAGAAGTGGTATCGATAGTCATAGGTTTATTTGATGAATCGAATATAGATGAACTTTGGGAGACGCTTCCCGATTGGTTGAAAAAAAATATATGCTCCCTTCTTGCTGATTTTTCTGAAATAGATGAGTTAGTTTCGTTTGGTAGGGGAGACCCCGAGCTTATAAGAAAACAGAATTTATTTGTGAGAAATTGGCTTTCTCGTAACAGCTACATTTAAGTTGTAGAAAGTCAATGGATGCGGCTTTCCATAAGTTGTTCCAAACAGCTTGAAATGGCGGTTTGCTGCGCGAAACCGCCCTGCTTCACTAACGGACGTTTTCAAGTAGATATTCCTGCGGAGCAAGTTTTAAGCGCGGTAGGAGGCGGTGAGGCATGAACCGCATCGTTCGAGTTATTCACCTGCGGCCACGTCCGATAAACTGATACCATTTCATAGGATATTGCCGACGTAAGGAGGCGCATCAATCGCGAGCGATGCGCTTCATCATGCTCAGCACAGCATAATTGCTAACTCTGAAGAACCTCATCGGTCTGTAAAACACCACTCTGACTATATTCGGCGATCAATTCCGACACAGCCGTTTCACAGGAACCGCAGCCTGCGCATGCGCCGGTCAGCTTCGATATGCTGTCCAGATCGTCGATGCCATTATTAATAAGCTCCTTGATTTTCTCTTTGGTTGTGCCGCTGCAGTAACAAATAAAGTCTTTATCGTTTAAGTCAATATCATTCATATCGTTATTAATTGCATAGGATGGGGCAGGCCCATTAGTAGTGATGCTGTAAACCCAAGCTATATTCTATCATGCGGCATGGCTCAAGTGTTCCACGAGCCACAGGCTCCAGCCGATCAAGGCGTTGTAATCGGGGCATTCATAGTTGGTACGCCCCCGCTCTCGGCCGGAAAGAACGGGCCATCGATATCAACAGATACTTAAATTGCGTTCTCAGGCTTATCCTTTTCAATAAAATAGAGCAGATAAAAAACTCCATACGATCAGATTTCCTGCACAACTGAAGAGCAGCCCCGGCACCAATAAACCGGAGGGCTCACAGGTCGTGCTCCACCCTAGAGAAGAGGTCTGCCATGTATACGAAAAGAGTAAGCTTGTACTTTGCAATCATTATGATGCTTAATCCGTTTTCAGGTTTTGCATGGGCCACTGAGCCGGGCTGGAAGGACGATCATGCTTCGGCATTCTCTTTTCTGTTCGGTAACCATATTGACAGCCACCAGCAGAGCCAATTGCTGGATAACGGCGAAATTCTTGGCTTTCTGTATATTGTCTTCACCGGCGAGGTCACGCCCGAAGGCTATCCTGTGGCGCATCATTGCGGTGAGGATACGCCCTCCCGCGACTGCGTGATCGGCTGGTTCCTGCATGGCAAACCCGGACAGGCCACGTTTCTCTACCATAATGCGGACCATCCCGTCTGGCTGGTAGACAGCCGCAACGATATCCCGCAACCCGGCAGCTATGCGCATTTTCACTGGATCACGGACCAGAGCACTGATCCGCGCCCTGTCTCTGATCCTCGCTGCAATGCGATGATGCCCGAGGAACTTGAGCCGGGAGCCAGCTGCCCCGGCTATTTTCTGGAGCTCAAGGCCTTAAAAAGATTTGCCTTTCAGCATGGCGGCGAACGGATTCTGGTCGATCCGGGCGTCGATATTGCCACCCATATGAATATCGTCGCCAGCGTGCCGGAGGGCGGCCGCAAGCATTAAGCCTAGTTGCCGTCAGAGTGACGACCTGGATCGCTTCATCGAATTTTGCCATCTGAACCAGCGCCGCAAGAATTGATCAAACACTTTAACCTCAACACAAGGGAGAGCACCATGAAATTACTCAAGAGCGCAGCCTTAATTCTTTTTGGACTCAGCGTCAATGCCGTTGCAGCAGAGGATCTGGTTAAGAAAGCAAGCGATGCGGGCCTTAAGCCTATCCCGCAAAACCATGCCGAACTCTTCAAGCTGATAGACAATCCCGACAATCCGATCAACAAGGATAAGCTTGAACTGGGCAAAAAGCTCTATTTTGATCCCAGACTCTCCAAGAGCAGCCTGATCAGCTGCAACACCTGTCACAACCTGGCCATGGGCGGTGTTGACGGCATTCCTGCGGCCATCGGCCATAAATGGCAGCATAATCCCCATCACCTCAACTCGCCGACCGTCTATAACTCGGTCTTCAATGTCAAGCAGTTCTGGGACGGGCGAAGCCCGAGTCTGGAAGAACAGGCTACAGGCCCTATTGAAGCGGGTCCGGAAATGGCCATGCCGGCGGGACTGGCTGTGGAGCGCATTTCCTCTATCCCTGATTATGTGAATAGCTTCCGGAGAGTCTTTCCCGGGCAGCAAAATCCAGTGACGCTGGAAAATATCGGTAAAACGATCGGCGCGTTTGAACGCACGCTGGTCACCCCCTCCCGGTTTGACGCCTTTATGCACGGCGACGACGACGCCTTGAACGCCAAAGAGAAAGAAGGCCTTAAAGTCTTCATCGACAAAGGCTGCACATCGTGCCACAACGGCGTGGGTATAGGCGGCGGCTCCCTGCAAAAATTCCCTGCCGTCAAACCCTATAAATACGCCAGCCTGGGCGATTTCGTAGGGGATGCCAGCGGGATGGTCAAGGTACCGTTGCTCAGGAACGTCGCCGAAACCGGCCCTTATTTTCATAACGGCGCGGTATGGGATCTGAACGAGGCGGTCAAAATCATGGGAGAAACCCAGCTGGGCATCAACTTGACTGACCAGGAGGCAAACAGCATCGTCGCCTTTCTGGACAGTCTCACCGGCAAGAAGCCTGACGTGCATTACCCGGTGCTTCCCGCTTCTACCGCCAAAACCCCGAAACCCCAGGCTGACTGATGCCGGGGGAACGGCATTCATTACGCCCGTATCACTTGGCTTGATGACCAGGCTGTCTTGATTGAATGGCCTGGTCCAGTGTCAGAAAGCGCATCGACGGCAATTGATGCGCTTATCCTGTTGGCGGCAAGATTATCTGCACGAAGCGGCCTATAACTACATGCGCCGCTTGATCGATATGGCGCCGCGTATCTCGCCGGCCTTGTAACCGGTCGCCTTGTCTTCCGGATATTCCTTCGCCAGTACCGCCTTCACGCCTGCCGGGATGTCGTTCGGCGCTCCGTGGCATTGTAGGCACATCGGCTGGGTCGGTATCGCTTTCATATACCGGAACCAGCGCCCCTCAGGCGCCTGAACGATGGCGATCTTTTCTATCTCGGCGGCAGGCTTGCCATCGTGAAATTCTCTGTCGAAATCTTCCAGGACTTGTCGCTCCCATTCATCCGGCAATCCTACTAACGGATTGCGGTTCTTCAGGGAGACGCGCTTGACCACCCGGCCGTCTTTCGAATAGCCGGCCGCGATCTTCGGCGCGATACGCTTGCAGATGCCGATCGCGCTTTCCGCGTTGCCGGCTTCCAACTGTTTTTTCAAAGTGCCGCCCAATGTCTGCATGAATTCCTTTGCGATGTTGCGGCTTTCCTCCAGCATTTGATTCGTTTCGCTATCTGCCGGCCCGGCAAACGAAGTCGCCGAAACGATGAAAATCAACACACTTTTTGCAATGAATTTAGGCATTTTTCTTCTCCTGGTATTGAATATTCGTTATAACCCTAGGTAATCCGGCAGCCAGAACGCGCTGAATCAATCGGCTCATTCAACAAGCCGTTTAGACAGCTCAGCCGGTATTTCATCACTTTTTTTATCTGTACTCGATTCGATGTTTAATACGTTATCGTTACGGCCTGGGAGAACATACAGAAAGCGCGCCCGAGTGTTCGGTCGATATCTACCGGAAATGGCATTGGCAGTATTGCAGCCACTCTTGGGCCGGCCATGACCTGCCGCTGGATGACGGGCCATGGGTGGCGCCAAATTGAAGGATTGTGGATAGGCGCCAGCTTCAGCGGACAGGGAAGACCATAAAAAACCGCCTGCGGCTTACCCGGCAGGCAGGTATATGGTGCGGCAATAACGTTATGCTGCAGCTTGAGCGCGTTTGCGATTAAAACCCAGCAATCCGGCCAGGCCCGAACCAAACAGCCAGACAGCCGCAGGAATCGGAACTTGAGACACTGAGGCATCAACAACGATGTTATCCAGTTGCAGGAATGGCCCGGGTGTAGTCAGAGGCGTCCAGGAAACCTGTGAAAGGCCGAATTGATTAAATGTGAAAGTTTGCAAGCCTACCAGATTATCCAGGGTAACAGTGGTTTGAAGAGTTGAAGAATCACCAAACAGGAAATTAAATTGAACATCTTCTGTTGCCCCGTTGTTGTAGACATCCGCTAAATCAATGGAATTAAAATCAAACAGACCTCCGCCGATTTTTGTGAAGGTCATCGTTGAGCCGCCATAATTGTGGCTAAGGGTATTGCCTCCCGGGTCGGCATTATGTTGAGACCACCAGTTACCTATATTGTTACCCCAGAACACGAGGCCATCATGGTTATTTTTACTGTTGGATATCTGGAAGCCATCCTCTTGGTAAGGATTGCCATTTCCAAAATGGGAACTTGGGTCGACATCGAAATCAATAACGGCAGCCTGCGTGGCATTCATCCCGAATAGAGTCGAAAAGAGTACAGCAGAACAAAATATCTTCTTCATTATAATGCCCTAAATAAACAACAACTTTAACCCCCACTATTTGTTTTTGGTCTTAGTAGGCTGAATAGAAGAATATCAGCTTAGTCAATACTCGTCTATTATTTTTGTGACGAGCTTCACATTAATTTATTTGCCTAATTGATTTCATAATTCAATTAGTTTGTACAACCGCCTCAGTAAGCAATATCTAACGCAAGGAATCAGTAAATATTGAAAATAGGGTAATTATTATTGAGTGGAGTGGACGATAAGAGATATTAGGGTAAGCGCAGCCATGCATCACAGTGAGCATCTTTTCAGCAATCCTGTCAATCTGTCATAAAACTGTCACCTGTTTGTCACGGAATTTACTCGTAAATTGATTATTCTGTCTGGATTTACAGTGAGCGAGGATAGCCAGATGAATAAGTTACAAAAAGATATTTTTACCGGTCTATTTGTCATTGCCGCCGCTTTCGGTTTGATTTACGGTCAATTGATAGCCTTTATGAGTATCGCTCAGCAGTTTATGGCTAACAATTAGGCTGATGCTTTTTTGAAACCCATCAGGATTTAACCATTGATATTACGCAATACTCATCAAAATCTTATTAAGACTGCTAATATCTATATGGACGTAATGGGTATGACCGCAATTGGCAATGACACGGGAGTTTCTTCATGCTATTTGCAGCAAAAATGCCTTATCCACTGTCTCGCTCAATTAACGCACAAGCACCACAAAGTATCACATGCTGAAAGTCTGGATTTATTGCTTATTAACCCTTGTCCTGTCAGGCTGCACTCCGGCGGAAAACATCAGGCCGGAGAGGGCGGCGGTCAAAAACGTGATCCTGATTATCGGCGACGGCATGGGCCCGCAGCAGGTCGGCTTGCTGTTGTCGTATGCGCGGCAGGCGCCTCACAGCGTGATCGACGACCGGATTACGGCGTTAGACCGCATGATGGAGCATGGCCGGCTGGGCATCTCCATGACCTATACGGCCAATGCCCTGGTGGCCGATTCGGCTGCATCGGGCACGCAGCTGGCGACAGGGCGGCCGGCCGGTCCGGAAATGCTGGGGCTGGACCAGGACGGCAACCGCCAGGAAAACATCATCGAAAAAGCCCGGCGCATGGGCAAGTCTACCGGGCTGGTTTCGGACACGCGCATGACACATGCGACGCCTGCCGCATTTGCCGCGCATCAGGCGCACCGCAGCCAGGAAAATGATATCGCCGAGGATTTGCTGGCCGCGCAGGCCGATGTCATGCTGTCCGGCGGCCTGGATTACTGGCTTCCGAGCCAGGGAGCGACGCCGCTGCTGCAACTGATCGGCAACGGCCTTGCCGTCAAATCAAAACGCAATGACAACAAAGACCTGTTGAAACAGGCCGAGCAGCAGGGTTATGCTCTGGCCTTCAATAAAGCTCAGCTGCAACAGGCCAAAGGCAAAACGTTGGGTTTATTTGCCAACTCCGCCATGCCGGACGGCATTACTGAAACGCGGCTTAGAGAGGATGTGAGTCATGCGCAGCCCACGCTGCGCGAAATGTCGGCCAAGGCGTTGGATATCCTGGACGACAATGAACGCGGCTTCTTTCTCATGATTGAAGCAGGACAGATCGACTGGGCCTCTCATCGCAACGATACGGGCCTGCTGCTGCACGAAATGCTGCGCTTCAATGACATGCTGAATTACGTGCTGGACTGGGCGGCAAACCGGCAGGACACGCTGATCATCGTTACGGCCGATCATGAAACAGGCGGTTTCGGTTTCAGCTATTCGGCCGAGAACATCCCGCAACCGCGCAAATTGCCCGGCGCCGTCTTCGCAAACAGCCAGTTCCAGCCCGGCTTTAATTTCGGCAGCCCCGAGGTGCTCGATAAACTGTACGCGCAACAGCTCAGCTATCACGATATTTTTAGACAGTTCGACGCCTTGCCTTTGCCGCAGCAGACGCCGTCAAAACTCGCCGAACTGGTCAATCGCTACACCGAATTCAAGATTACCGAGGCACAAGCCGTGGACATTCTGGCGACCGAGGACAATCCGTTCTTTCATGCCGGCCATAGCGCCCTCGGCTCCAGGCGCGTGCCCAGGATGGATAGCAACGGGGCGTTTTTCGTCTATCAGCAGGACAATCGCGAAAACCTGCTGGCGCGCGCTGTTGCGGCCAGTCAGCAAGTGGTCTGGGCGAGCGGCACGCATACCAGTACCCCGGTCTATGTGTTTGCGCAGGGGCCGGAAGCCGGCATGAAACCTTTTGCCGGAATTCTACATCATACGCAGGTAGGCCGACTGATCAGCGATGCGTTGTATTGAGCCGAACCGACGCTACAGGAGATACCATTGACAGCATATTCTTATCGCTTTTTTGCAGTTGCCGTGACTGTCCTGAGCCTGGCGGCGATAAGTTATAGCGCTTTTTATTGGGGTGATTCAGGCAAACCCGAAGCCTTTAAGCTGGTCGGTATCTTCCCGTCCGAGCCCCGTACTGCGGTGGTTTTTGACGAGAGAATCCTCGCATCGCCCTTGCTGGATATATCTCAAGGCCGGCCTTTGCTGATTGTCGCGGCATCGAACGGCATTGTTGCGGTTCAGGATGCCGACACAGGCGCGCTGGCGTGGCAGATTGCAGTGCCTGTTCCCGATGGCCAGCAGGTGGAGATCGCTTCAACGCCGGCGTTGATCGGCGACAAGCTGGTCGTGCTTTATCAATGTCTTGAACAAGGCCGGCGCACGAGCCACCGTATCGCCGTTATTGATCTGGCCCGACGACAGGTGCACAAAAATTTTCCGGTGCTGACTTTATCGGCAGAACTGCCGACAGCTGACGGCGCCGCCTCCGTAAAATTCAATCCGCCTACGGCTTATTCGCACGCGGCGGTCAAGCATGCGGTTAAACCGGGGGCCGAGCTAGGCTTTGTTTATGCATCCTTTGGCAATGCAGGCGATACTCAGCCCTTTCACGGCTGGATTTTCGAAATCGATATGGATGCCTGGCAGCAACAAGGCGCGAAGCCGGCAGTCAGCAGTGTGCTGGTGACAACGCCGGAGGCCGAATGCCCGATCACGACGGTTTATGGAGGAACAACCGAGATGATCTGTGGCGGCGGCATCTGGACGCCGGCCGGCCCGCAGATTTATCAGACCGGCGATGGCTTTGAACTGCTTGCGACGACAGGCAACGGGCAGGTGGATCTGGGTCGGCGCGACTACGCCAATGCCGTGATGCGCTTGAAGCCGGGACTGCAGTTCGACCCCGGCTGCGATGCCCGGTTGTGCGCCAATTTCAATCCTGGCAATCCGTCCACGGACTGCATTGCATCCTGCAAGAATCTGTTCATACCGCGCCTGCCCGATCATAGCGCTCCATTGCGGCCGCACGGCGGCGAGTGCGACGATAAAACCTTTTGGGAATGCCTGGCTCGCATGGATTATGATCTGGGCTCAAGCGCGCCGGTAAAGGCAGCGCTGCAAAACGGCGCCTCGGTGCTGGTGCAGCCGGCCAAGGATGGCGGCGTCTACCTGATTGATGCGGACCATCTGGGCAGGCAATACGACCGTTTGCAGATCGTCGATCTGTGCGGCACGGCGGACGATGGCTGTACAGCGCCCTGGCGGGGCATGATAGTCACGCAGCCGGTCATGGCTTATATCGACCGGACGCCCGTTGTCGTTATCGCCACGTTTGTCTCCGACAAAACGCATCCGGCAGGCTTGGTCGCCCTAAAAATCGTGCTCGAAAAAGGCCGGCCGCAATTCAGGCGGCTTTGGCAGTTTCCTGATCCGAAAACACCGGAAGCCGTGCAGGCTTTCAGGAGTCATCCCAGTTTACCGGTCATCGCTTCATCAGGTAAAAAGGGCGAGCCCTATGTCTGGGTGGTCGATATTGAACGGCATGGCGTCATCTACGGCGTGCGCCTGAAAGACGGCGCGCTGGCGGCCAAAGGCATCATGCAAGGCACAGGCCGTCCCTTGTCCATGCCCATTATCCACGATAATAAGCTTTATATCGCTTCCGATGAGCCGGGCACGAACAAATTCATGATGGAAGCCTATCGGATCGAGCCGGTCGACTAGGCGGCATTCAAGCTGCACGGAGCAGCTTCAGCAGCGCTTGTGCGGCGGGCTCCGACGAGGCCGGGTTCTGGCCGGTCACGAGCTTGCCGTCCACCTCGATATAAGGCGCCCAGTCAGCGGCCCTGCCGTAAATGGCGCCCCGCTCCTTCAGCCGGTCTTCCAGCAGGCAAGGCACGACGGATGTCAAACCTACCGCATCTTCTTCAGTGTTCGTAAACCCGGTTACGCGCCTGCCTTTGACGAGGTACTTGCCATCTTTACCACGTACATTAATAAGCGCAATCGGCGCATGGCAGACTGCCGCGACGGGCTTGCCGGCCTTCAAGAAATGCTCGATCAGAGCGATGGCGTCGGCGTTGTCGCATAGATCCCACATCGGGCCGTGGCCGCCGGGGAAGAAGACGGCGTCGAAACCGCCCGCCGACACGTCGGCCAGCTTTTGCGTGCGGGCAAGCTCGGCCTGCGCGGCGGCATCTTTATGAAACCGTCTGGTGGCCTCGGTCTGGTTCTCGGGCAGATCGCTTTTCGGATCGATCGGCGGCTGGCCGCCCTGGGGCGATGCCAATGTGATCGTCGCGCCGGCATCCTTCAGCACGTAATAGGGTGCGGCGAACTCTTCCAGCCAGAACCCCGTCTTTTCGCCCGTATCGCCGAGCCGGTCATGGGACGTGAGTACAATCAGAATCTTCATAGCAAATCTCCTGCTGTCTGGTTGACCAGATTGTTAAAACCATTAGACCGGCTCGATAAGCAACATTTCATTGCCGCCCCGTTGAAATTCATAAGGGACGCGCCTGATCCCTGCGCCAAAGCCCTGGCTTTCAAGGCATTGCATTATGAATTCCAGATGGGGCGAGCGGGTTCCGGCCAGCGTCAGCAATGGAAATACTCGCACTTGGCGGGCTACGCGCAGCATTTCCTTTAAAGCCTGAAGGTGAAATTCGGGCGATAAATGGTCGCTGTACAGGAACAGGAAATGCGATGACAGCGCGATATCGAAGCTGCCGTTTGCAAACGGCAGAGACGGTAATTCCGCGGCAATATAGCGGCCGTCACTTTTGCCGCTTTCGTAATCCGACAGGAACGCGTCCATGGCGGACATGCGGACGCGTCCGAGCTCTTCAACCGAAGCGATGGCCTTCCAGATGTAGTCGGCCTGGTTCTTGCGCATTTGCGCCATTATCGTTTCATAAGTCGCCAGGATGCGGCTTTTGATCTGCGCCGCGTCAAATGCATAGATCGGATCGACTGAAATGATGCGGCCGCCGCGCCGGCTCAGTTCCGCATTGAAGCCGGCCGGACCGTCGCCGCAACCGAGAATGCCAAGTTTTAATTCGGTCTCCGTAAGATCGAACATGGCGATATATTCCTCATAGGAACGTCCCCAAGGTACGATTTTTTCCAGTATTAAGCCCATTGTCGTCATTTATTTAATTAAATAACTGATGCTACGCAGTTAGTTGAGGTTTAATAAAGTATCGCTAGCGCGACGGTTTTATTTGATCGGGTTTATCGCACCCGAAGGCGAATTGCTTGCTTTTAACAGCCTGTGTAGGCTGGGTTGGAGCTTTAGCGGAAACCCGGCATGGGCGGCCAAAATGCTGGGTTTATCAACCCCGCCTACCGCCGCTAAAAGCGCCGGTGTTCGGCGCGGCAAACGGGAAAAGGTGCCCGTCGTAACATCAGTTAAATAATGAGGAATTTTTGACTGCCTTGCAGTTGCGGCAAAAAGCCTGATAACGAGGGTTTAGCGCTTTTTGCCGCGCGAGAAAGGACTTGGGCGTTACTGCTACCTAGCCACTACCGGGCAAGGGGCGAATTCGCAAGAAGGCGGCTGACGGCTTACATAAGAACCATCGGGGCAGATTTTTACGTCCATCGTGCAGAAAGTGGAATCGCTGCCGCCGCCGACATTGCCGTTGTCAGCTGTCCCGCAGCTTGGGGCGAGTTCTACATTATAGAAGGTTCCTGCTTTGGGGCTGATCGAATGCAATTGATCGATAAAAGCGTCAAACTCTGCATCATCTGTATTGAAGCCCGCTTCGGCGCACAGGGACAAATTGCCTTCGACGGGAATAGGCAGGCCGGCTCCCGGACTATTCACAATGAATTTATCGACAGTCTTATTGGCGACCGCATGGCCGATGACCTGACGGACTGTCTGCACAGCGGCTTCATCGAGAGCACCGCCGATGCTGCCGATGGAGACATTAACCGCACGATTTTCAGCAAAGGCTGATGCGCTGATCGACAGCGCCGATCCGAGCAAAAGCAGGCAAGCATAGTTCTTCATTTTTATTTTTCCTTTAGAGATTGAAAAACAACAAGTTGAATAGGTCCTGGTTTGAAAAGCCGGCAACGACAAGGCCAACTCATGGCGAATGTTAGCAAACAGGGAAGCGATGTCAAAAAAGATTCGATTATTTGCGGACAGCATCTCGGCCGCTCTGATGTTCGTTCTTTGCCTTATGCCTGCTCATCATGTCGGGTTATATCAGGCAGCGGGGAGATGAACTGTCAGAGAAAAAGGTCAAGGACGGTATGGATCGAATTTTTCGAAACAATCATTCTTTTTTTCTTGTCTATAACGGCTGAGATGACGCAACCACGAAGACGCAGGCCGTGGTCTATTCAATGGTACTTGGGCTTGGAGTAGCCCCGTCAGTACTTAAACCTTAATTAAAACAAAGAAGCCAATGAAAAAGTATTTGTGTTTAGGGTTGCTCGCTGCGTGTCAAATGGCCTCTGCCGAAGAGCTTATGTCTATCGGGGAACAAGTAAGCAAGGCGTGCACTGGGATTAAAGATGAACAATCAGGCAAGGCGTGCATTGAGGCTGTGACCGAACAAGTAAACAAGGTGCGCAGCGAAATTATAGAAGGCTCTTACATTGTGACCCTGAATCCGGACGAACCGGAAATAACGGATCTATTCGCCGAGGTTCAGAAAAAATTAGAAAATGCGGCACAGCTTGCCAAAATTAAGGAAGACTTTGCGGTTAATCTGGGTATTGACGGGATTGTAGAAAATATCTTTTCGTCTACTCATGCCGTCCACATCAAGATGAATTCTTTTGAGGCTCAGCTGTTGAATAAGGATAAGCGCATACTCAGAATTGAGCCGGATCTGATGCTGCGCGTCCAGAATGAACAAGTCGAGCCCGGGTGGGCGTTGGACAGAATCGATGGCGACACTGCAGCGCTTGATAATTTCTATCATTGGAACGCCAACGGCGCCGGCCGGACCATCTATATTCTCGATACCGGCGTCAATACCAGCCTGCCCGAGTTCGGGGGCCGGGCCGTTACCGTTTGGGATGTCAATGACCCCGACCACAAAACACCAACGTGGGGCCAGGATTGTAATGGTCATGGGACAGCGGTGGCCGATGCGGCCGGAGGAAATCTCTTCGGAGTCGCAAAAGGCGTATCGATTATCTCGGCCAAAATAACCCATGGCTGTTCAGATACATCCAGTTTATCTACCCATCTGTTCGCTTTCGATTGGCTGGCCAAAAATGCGCCTGCCGGCACCATTGTGAACTGGAGTAACGGGGCGAAAGCCGTGGACTGCAACGTTCCGGTCATCTCAACCGCACTGGAAGACGCTATGCGGGCGGCTTACAGGCATGGCGTAATCATTGTGGTGTCGGCGGGGAATGATGGCTGTGATACGGCTAACTACTCGCCGACCCGGATAGATGAGGTGTTTGTGGTCGGCGCTACCGGCAGTGCTTTATTGTCGTCCGGCAAGGATGCCAAATGGCCCAAATCGCGCACAGGCCGGCAGATCGATTTATTTGCGCCGGGACAAGATGTTCCTTTGTATGGACATGACGGCGCGCTCTATGCCTGGAGCGGCACATCTGTCTCCGCGCCCTTTGTGAGCGGACTGTTTGCTATCGGCTGCCAGCTATACCCCAGCTATTGCGCTCAACCGAAACGGGCTTTTGACGGACTGAAGAGCGCCATGACGCCCAACACGGTCACCAACCCGGACGGCACGCCTTTGACGGGCGCAACGTCTTTAATGATTAAACAAGCATGGTGAGCTTTTTGTTGAACTAATTGTTCGGGAGTTTTTTGTAAGCGTAACCAGTACAGTTAAGCCACATTTTTTGTCTGGCAATATCGGCCGGTTTATTGTCCGGGGCCTGATTTTGCGGAAAATATACGAGGCAGTGATCGGCTTCTTTCAACTATCCTGAAGAAGCAACCGCAACCATCCTAACACGGGCCATGATCTTCTAACGAGTGATATAATCTTTTTTCCTTTTCGTTCTTGATAAAAGCTGGATGTTTTGAATTGTCAAACCAAGCGATTTTATGCTTTTCCATTAACAATTCGACGGCATGCTGGTTCAACCCGCAGCTGGGTAAAAGGAATACTGGAGCTGAGACGGGGCAACTCCAAGATGCGATCGTAGCCTGTTTAAGGTCGCTGTAGCTTGGACCCAGCCCTATCGGTACTATAAATATAAAAAAGGCACAACGAGACAAATGAAAAAATATCTATTTTTAGGCATGCTTGCAGTGTGTCAGGCAGCCGTTGCCGAAGACGGTCAGCCTGTCGGTGAACAAGCAAGCAGCGGGATTATAGAAGGATCTTATATTGTCACGCTGAATCCGGACGATCCGGAAGCGACAAGTTTATTCATTGCGGCTCAGGAAGAATCACAAAACATGGAGCAATCAGCCAAGATTAAGGAAGATTTTGCGGATAAGCTGGGTGTTGATGGCGTTGTGGAACATATCTATCCGTCCATTTATGCCGTGCACATCAAAATGAATTCCCTTGAAGCCAGTTTATTGAGCGACGATAAACGGGTGCTCAGAATTGAGTCGGACCAAATGATCGGCATAGGATCTACTTCGGCAGAAAATTTGTCTGGGGGCGATTACCCGACGTATCAGGACGGCATCCTGACGATTCCGCGCGTCGATACGCCTGAGCGGCCCGGCAATTACCTGGATGCGACGTTCAAACAAGTCGACCAGAACCTATGGGAACTGCAGGGCTATAAAACAGCCAATGAATACCCGTTGGCAAAAGCGCCGATCGGACAGGTTAAGCTTGTGGTCACTGATTCCTTTCCTGTCCAGGTGTTTTTGAACATTCAAGGCATGCTTACCAGCGGCTGTCATGACTTAGGGCAAATCAATCAACGCCTGGTGGGCAACCGTTTCGAAGTGACGGTCCATGCCGAATATCCTGACTTGCCGCTCGGCTCTTATGCTTGCACGGCAAGCATCAGGTATTTTGAGAAAAACATTCCCCTGGCCGTTTATGACTTGAATGCGGGCAACTACGAATACAGCATTAACGGCGGTGACTACACCGGCACATTCACACTGGCCAAGGATAACCGGTATCCGTTAACCAGTCCCAACCTGTTGCCGGTTGAGCTCGCTCAATAATAACCTGTTACGTTAAACCGGGATAATAATCCTAAACATTGGCAGGGCTGCCGTAACTGCGATAGCCCTGCCAACTTTTCATCTTGTCGAATTTAAAAGCCGACATCAGCTTAAGCTACAAGCCTATGGCCTTTCCAGCCGTAATAAGCGATATATAAATAGCAGAGGACAGGAATGAAGAAAGCCTGCTGGATGCCGATCCGGTCGGCGAACAGGCCCTGCACAACGGGAATGACAGCGCCGCCGACGATGGCCGCGCATAAAATCCCGGAGCCCTGGCCGGTGTGCTTTCCCAAGCCGTTGACTGCCAGAGAAAACAGCGTCGGGAACATGATGGAGTTGCACAGTCCTACGGCCAGAATGGACCACATGGCCAAAGGGCCGGCGCCGACCATGCTGGCTACAACCAGGACGGAGGCGGCCAGGGCATTGAACGCCAGGACTTTGCCGGGCTGGATATTGCGCATGACGATCGCGCCGGCGAACCGACCGACCATGGCGCCGCCCCAGTACAGCGACACGTACTTCGCCGCCTCGTGCTCGGCCAGTCCCGAAATATTAGGCTGAGCCAGATAATTGACCAGAAAGCTGCCGATAGAGACTTCCGCGCCTACATAAATAAAGATGCCGACCGCGCCCAGGATCAAATGACGATAGCCCCAGGCGCTTTCGCGAAAGGCGTCATCGGTGATGTCCAGAGCATGGGCTTCGGCGGGCTCCACTCTGGGCAATTTGATCGCGGCAAAGACGCCGGCAATCAAAAACAAAACTGCGGCCAGCAGCAGATAGGGATGCTGCACGACGGCCGCCTGCGCCGCCTGATAGGCCGACAGATCCCCGGCGTTCAGCAACTTGATTTCATCGGCCGTTTTGACGGCGGCGGACAGGATGAACAAGGCGCCGAAATAAGGCGCGATCGTCGTGCCCAGGGAATTGAAAGCCTGTGTCATCGTCAACCGGCTGGAGGCGGTTTCCGGTTGGCCGAGGATGGTCACATAAGGGTTGGCCGCGACCTGCAGCAGAGTGATGCCGGAGGCCAGCACGAAGAAGGCTGCCAGAAACAACGGGTAGGAATGCTGGCCGGCCGCCGGATAAAAGAGCAGGCAGCCCAGGCCGGCTATGGTCAGGCCGGTAATGATGCCGCCCTTGAAGCCGATTTTTTCAACCAGATGGCCGCTGGGCATCGAAACCACGAAATAAGCCGTAAAGAAGCAGAACTGGATCAGCATGGCCTGTGTGTAGTTCAGCGTGAATACCGCTTTCAGATGCGGAATCAGGATATCGTTCAGGCTGGTGATGAAGCCCCAGATGAAAAACAGCGATGTCAGTACGGCCAGGGAGCCGAAATAAGGGTTTTGGGTATTGTCTGTCAGTTTGTCGGAGGCCATTGGGGTATGGGGTATATTCGCCATGCTTGTATCCTGCTTGTTAATAGGTACCTGTTATATAAGCTTAAAGGATTTCACCACGAAGAACACGCCGTTGTAAGGTCGAATTCATTCGACCCGGGACAAACGCCCGTGCACTGCAGCCGGACGGGGCATGTTGCCCCGTCCGAAACGTTTGATGCTGGTTAAGCGCATTTCCTTAACCCTGACATTGCAGAAACGCTAGGGATGGGGTAACAAACCCCGTCCCGCTTGAGTACATTTTTAGCGTTGCGGAGCCGATAAACGCCGAAGAAGGTACGCAATGCATACCCTACGGCCTGCTATTCCGTTACGGAAAAACCGGCCGTTTCATTGCCGACCATCACCTTAAATTCGCCGGGCTCGACGATGCGCTTCATGTCGATGCCGATAAATGAAAGATCGCGCGGCGTCAGGGTAAAGCTCAGGCTTTGCTCCTGCCCCGGTTCCAGTTCGACCTTTTTGAAGGCTTTGAGCTGTCTGGCAGGCCGCGTCACGGAGGCCGCGACATCATTGAGATAAAGCAGCACGGTTTCCTTGCCTTTCAGCGTGCCGGTATTTTTGACGCTGACATGGACAGTGACGTTTTCGCCCATTTTAATCTGGCTCTTTTCCACGCTCAGGCCGCGGGTCTCGAACGTCGTATAGCTCAGGCCATGGCCGAACGGGTAGAGCGGTTTGTAGGTGTTGAACTCGAATGATTCGGTCGGCTTGTGATCGTACGGCACGATGTCGTTGGTGTTCCTCGGATAGCTGATGGGCAGCTTGCCGTTGGGGTTATAGTCGCCGTAGATAATGTCGGCGATGGCTTCGCCGCCTTCCATGCCCGGCAAAAAGCCCAGGATCACGCCGGGCACTTTGTCGGCAATGGCCGTGATGACGCGCGGGCGGCCGCCCAGCATCAGCAAAATGACCGGCTTGCCGGTCTCGATCACGGCGTTGGCCAGATCGGTTTGCTTCTGGTCGAGCATCAATGAGTCGATATTGCCCGGCGTTTCCGTATAAGGTTTCTCGCCCAGGGCCAACAGGACATAATCGTGGTTTTGAGCTTCGGCGACGACTTTATCGGTATCGATCGGATCGTCAAACGCCTGGCCGCCGACATAGGTCACTTTGCTGGCCGACTTTTTTTGCAGGGCTTCGAAGACAGTCAGCTTGTCCTGCGGATACAGGCTCTCGCTGTCGCCCTGCCAGGTAATGGTCCAGCCGCCGTTCATGACGCTGAGCAGATTGGCGGTGGGTCCCGCGACCAGAATCCTGGCGTCTTTTTTCAAGGGTAGTATATGGTTGTCGTTTTTGGCCAGAATGATAGCTTCGCGCGCGGCCTGACGGTTCGTCTCCACGGCCTCGGGCGTGGCGAAATTGCCTTCGACGGGCAAAACCGGCCTTTCCGGATCGAACAGCCCGGTCTGGAACTTGACGGTCAGAATCCTCGACACGGCTTCGTCTATGCGCGACATCGGCACTTCACCGGATCGAGCCAGCTCAACCAATAAGTCATAAAAAGTAAAATCAAACGGCACCATGCTCATGTCCACGCCGGCCATCACGGCGATCTTGACCGCTTCTTTCGGGGTGGCGGCCAGCTTGTCGCGCGTATAAAGGCGCTTGATGTCTTCCCAATCGGAGACGGTGAAGCCCTTGAAGCCCATTTCGCCGCGCAGGATCGTGGTCAGGTACTGATAGTTGGCATGGCCCGGAATGCCGTCGACTTCAGACGAATTGACCATGACCGTCGGGGACCCCGCCTGCACGCCGGCTTCGAACGTCGGCAGGAAGTATTCGCGCAGCATGCGCTCGCCGATCCAGGCCGGCGTCCGGTCCTTGCCGTTGATCGGAAAGCTGTAGCCGACATAATGCTTCAAGCAGGTCGGCAGTTTGTCGGGCGCCGAGAAATCATCGCCCTGATGGCCTTTGATATAGGATGTGCCCATGACAGAGGCCAGATGCACGTCCTCGCCGTAAGTTTCCCACAAGCGCGGCCAGAGCGGCTGCCGGCCGATATCCATGACCGGCGAGAAATTCCATTGCAGGCCCGATGCGCGCACTTCGCGGGCCGTTATCTCGCCTTCCTTGAAGCTCAGTTCGGGATTGAAAGTCGCGGCCATGCTGATGGCCTGCGGAAACAGCACGGCGCCTTGCGTATAAGTCGCGCCATGGATCGCGTCAATGCCGTAGATGACCGGGATTTTCAGGCGCGTTCTCTGTGAGGCTTCCTGTATCGCGGCCGTTATTTTCCGCCAAGTCCCGATCGGAGCCGCTCTGTTGGCGGGAGTGAAAGGTACGTTCAGGATGGAGCCGACATGGTGATTGATCACGGTATCTTCCAGTCTGGTCCGGTCGATCGGGGGCTCTTCGCCTGATGCGGCAGGCGTGCCCACGACGCTGAAGTCGATCTGCGTCATCTGCCCGGCTTTTTCTTCCAGCGTCATTTGGGACAGCAGTTCTTTCACTTTATCTTCAATGGCTTCGCTTGCGGCATGCGTATTCATGGAGCACTCCAATAGGGCAAACAGGGACAGGATTAAAATGCTACGTTTTGCTTTCAACTTTTTTCCTTGCTAATTCAGTTGATTAAGCCGCTATAAGGCTGCGGCTTGCTTTGGGAATGAACGCCTGTCATGGACGGCAGTTCGAGGGCAGTAAAAAGTCGGGTGGTGTACCCATAAATTTTATTGTAACCGATGTTATGCATGCGCGGTTTATCCCGTTTGCAGTGAACCCACAGTTTTTTCGGCGTCCGCAGGACCATGGCTGTTAACCAGCCAATAAATGGCTCGTACAGCTAGCCATAACCGGAGTAAGGGTAAGGGAATTTTGAGGCGTCTATTTTTGAACAGAGAGGGCTGCATTGAGGCGCAGCTTATCCTGCGGATGCACAGGCGATCGCTTTGACCGAACGACTGCAAAAGCAAGGCTTGAGCTCGGAGACGCGGGTGGTATTTAATAAGCCGACAGGGGGCGAACTGTCGGCCGCCATAAGCGAAAGCAGGGCCAGAGTTTTTGATATACTGCTCAAACTCATACTGGACTTTTTTGAACAATCATTAACCTTCACCTTTTACAAGGAGTTTCGTCTATGGACGTGCTAGAAGTGCTTGCCTACTTGCAGGAAAAAGATATTGCCGTCAGCGCCAATGATGCCGAATTAATCGTACGCGCACCGCAAGGCGCTCTCAATGAAGGCATAATGGCGCTCCTGCAGCAGTATAAATGGGAGCTGCTGCTCCTCCTTCAGGACGACCAGGACGACCAGGACGATCAGGCGGCAAGCGAAACTGACGCACAGACGGCGCAACCGGTCATAATCACGCCCGACCAGCTGACGCTGGTCAGCCTTACACAGGACGAGATCGATCTGATTGTCGGCAGTGTGCCGCAGGGCGCGGCCAATATCAAGGACATCTACCCGCTGGCCCCGTTGCAGGAAGGCATCCTGTTCCATCATTTGCTCGAACCCCAGGGCGATACGTATCTGACGCGTTCGGTCATCCTGTTTGACGACCGCCCTAAGCTGGATGATTTTCTGGGCGCCTTGCAGACCGTTATCGACCGGCACGATATCCTGCGCACATCCGTGCGCTGGGCCGGGCTGTCCAAACCCGTTCAGGTCGTGCATAGCCGGGCGCCGCTGCCGGTTGCGGAACTGATGCTGGCCGCAAATGCCGACATACAGCAGCAATTGCTCAGCCATACCGATCCGCGCCACCTGCGGCTGGATTTGCAGCGCGCGCCGCTGCTTGCCGCCTACATCGCCGCCGATCCGCATTCGGCTGCCTGGTGGCTGGTGCTGCTGAACCATCGCATGACGTGCGACAGCTACACGCTGCAGCTGATCATGGCAGAAGTTCAGCGGGTGCTTCAGGGACAAGGGGATCGTCTGCCGGAACCTGTGCCCTATCGCAATTTTATCGAACAGATACAGGCGACTTCACGGGTTGGACACGAAATCTACTTCAGGCAGCAACTCGGCGATATCGATGAGCCGACCGCGCCTTTCGGCCGGCTGGACACAAAAGCGGACGCCGGACAGGCCGGCGAGGCGGTTCTGGCCCTGAGCGACGATCTGGCCCAGCGCATCCGCGACAGTGCCCGACAGCACGGGGTCAGCGCCGCGGCCCTGTTTCATGTGGCCTGGGCGCAGGTTCTGGCCCGGTGCAGCGGGCGCGATGACGTCGTTTTCGGCACGGTGCTGTCCGGCCGGCTTCGGGGTTCGGCCGGCGCTGACCGGGGCATCGGCATGTTCATCAATACCTTGCCGGTACGCATCCCGCTCGCCGGCGCCAGTGTCCGGCAGCTGGTCAAATATACGCACCAGTGCCTGAATGAACTGCTGCTTCATCAATACGCTCCGCTCTCGCTTGCGCTGCGCTGCAGCGCCTTGCCGCCGTCGGTGCCGCTGTTTACCGCATTGCTGAATTATCGTCATGCCATTATCGCAGCCGCTCCGGATAAATCCGGCGGCATGCGCGTTGTCAGCTGCGTGGAACGCACCCATTATCCCTTTACCGTTTCGGTAGACGATTTGGGGCAGGGCTTCACGCTGACCGCGCAATGCGCGTACGGCATCGACCCAGCCCGCATCAACGATTATCTTCACACCGCCATCGCAGGGTTGGCCGAAGTATTGGCTCAGGCCCCCTGGCGCCTGGTCATGGATTTCGACATCCTGCCCGCAGCGGAGCGGCGTCAGCTCCTGGTCGATTTCAACGCGACGGCGGCAGTTTATCCGCGGCACAAGTGCCTGCATCAGTTATTCGAGGAGCAAGTTGAAAAAACGCCTGATGCCGTTGCCGTCGCGTTTGAAGAACAGGCCTTGACCTACGCCGAACTTAACGCCTGCGCCAACCAGTTGGCCCATTACCTGCGATCGAAGGGCTGCGGCCCGGAGATGCCGGTCGGACTCTGCGTTGAGCGCGGCCTGGAGATGATGGTGGGCCTGCTGGGCATCCTGAAGGCCGGAGGGGCCTATGTGCCGATCGATCCTCAGTATCCCGAAGCGTGCATTGCCCACATGCTGGACGACGCGCGCATCGCTTTGCTGCTCACCCAGGCGCGGCTGGCGGCGGCATTGTCCTGCTACACGCAGGCTATCGTTTATCTGGATAGCGACTGGCCGGCCATTGCGCAATGGCCGGCCGACAATCCGTCGCCATGCAATCATCCGCTCGATCTGGCCTATATCGTCTATTCCTCCGGCTCGACGGGTCAGCCCAAAGGCGTCATGGTCGCGCACCGCAACGCCGTGCATGCCACGACTGCGCGGTTTGCGGCCTATCAGGCGCCGGTCAGTGCTTGCCTGCTGCTGTCCTCGTGCGCGTTCGACAGCGCCGCCGGCATATTCTGGACCTTGGGGCAGGGCGGATGCCTGTGCCTGCCGGGCGAATACAGCAATACAGATCCGTCAGCGTTAGCGGCGCTGATCGAAAGGCACCAGGTCTCGCATGTGCTGGCCTTGCCGCATTTTTACGCCTTGCTGCTCGATCAGGCCCGGGTGCCGTTGCATTCCCTGAAAACGGTCATCGTCGCGGGCGAATTATGTCCAACCGAAGTGGTCAGGCGACACTGCGTCGTGCTGCCGCATGTGGCGCTATACAATGAATACGGGCCGGCCGAAGGCTCGGCGTGGAGCAGTGTCCACCTGGATGATCCGGATCGGCCTTTGCCGATCGGCAGGCCGGTCAACAATGTGCGGCTTTATATTCTCGATAAAATCGGCCAGCCTGTGCCGCTGGGCGCGGCCGGCGAACTCCATATCGGCGGAGAGGGCGTGGTCAGGGGCTACCTGAACCATCCCGAACTGACCGCGGAAGCGTTCGTTCCCGATCCGTTCCGGAATGACGGCGGCCGGTTGTATAAAACCGGCGATCTGGCGCGTTATAGGCCTGATGGCAGCATCGAATTTTTAGGCCGCATCGATAATCAGGTGCAAATCCACGGCTTCAGGATTGAGCCGGGGGAAATCGAGGCAAAGCTTATGGAACAGCCCGGCGTGGATGAGGCCGTTGTTCTCGTGCGTGAAGACCAGTCCGGCAACAGGCGGCTGGTTGCCTATGTGGCCGCCCGCGACAGCGGGGAGGTGATCGAGGATGTCCTGCGCAAGGCTATCGGAGAGCGCTTGCCTTACTATATGCAGCCTTCGGTCTATGTATTTATGGAGAGCTTGCCTTTGAACGCAAACGGCAAAATCGATCGAAAAGCGCTGCTTACGCCTGAAAACTATATCACGGCTATGGATAAGCGCGGCGATAGCCTCAGCGATTCCATAGAACAGGCCTTGGCCGCTATCTGGATGGAAATCCTCGATACCAAGACTGTAGGGGGCAATCAGAGTTTCTTTGAGCTGGGCGGCCATTCAATGCTGGCTATGCAGGTCATCGCGCGCATTCGGGAACAGTTCGGCATCAAGCTTGCCATAGACGACATTTTCCATAAACCGACCATAAAGGAACTGGCGGCGCTGATCGTGCAAATGCAGGTCGAGCAATTGACTGTCACTGACATATCGGCGCTGTTGGGGGATATACAGCAGCTTGTTTCGGAAAGCGACAATGAAGGATTCGACGGCGTTGATCCTATAGGGCAGAGCGAACAATTGACCGAGGCTGATGCGTCGACGCTATTGGCGGAAATAGAGCGGCTGACCCATGAGCAAGTGGGCTTTATGCTTAAATTTTAAGATATACCTGGTCGCCCACAAAAATAATGGCTAGAGACGGACAAACTGATAGGGACGGTTTCGCCTCTCAAATCCAAGACGACAATGGAAAATTCATTTCCGATCCATTCCGGAATGACGGCGGGCGATTGTATAAAATCGGTGACTAGGCGCGATATCGGACTGGTGGCAACATCGAATTTCCGGGCGCATCGATGACATGCTGGCAGATGGGCGAGGCTATCTCTTAATGATGCGGTAAACAGATATTAATTGTGTTGCTGAATGCAGTGAGAGAGTCCTTTCAAGCAAGTTTGATAGCCAAAATTAAGGATCTGATTAATGTATTATAGTAATACGCGTACTTTCATGATCAGACTGCAAAGCTTGATCTCTAATAAACTTAAGAGGGCGGTTGTTCTTTTCTTACTCATATTTCCCTTTGTTGTGCCGGCTGGAGGCACAGCTGAACAGGAGAATACGGATAATGCTGAGCTGGTACCGTTGATACAGCATTTGAGCAATCTGTTTTTCGATGGAAAATTAACGGTAAATGACCTTCAAAATGCGTTAGTCGGCACGGCTGAACAGTCAGGGAATAAAGAATCATGGTATATAAACAGTGACAAATACAAAGTAAGAGTTACTGCAGAAGCTCAAACAGATGGCTCGGCAGTTAATGAACTGCAACTCTACCCCAACAATACTGAGCAGCTGGAACTCAAAGATCTTGAAAGCATATTCGGAGATTCGCGAGTGTTCGTGCGAAGCATAAATACATGGGTTGAATTTGATTCCAGGAGAAGCAAAAATGATAGAAAAGTCGCAACCACTGCGAAGCTTTATGCCCCACCGGAAAATAATGTATCACCCGTTTTAACGGTTAAGCTTAGATTAGAATAAACATTGCTTTGTTTGCATTAAATGTAACCACGATCGGATTCGAATAAGTAATTACATTTTTCCTTTTGATATTCAAGTGAGCGCCACCAGTGCGTATTTTTCTGAAGCAAGTATCCCAGCCATTCCAAGGTTGCTTCTATGCCTGCATAACGACGCTTATCCTTTTCTGATAGCGTACTAAGGATTCGGTTAAAAATAACTTTTCGATTTGTCGATGAAATCATGTAGGGGCGAATTCATTCGCCCTGGGCGACTACCAACAGTAGGCGCTCCAGGCGAAGTCGCCCCCACACACTGTTGCTCATCAAAATTCAGGGAAGTTATTTCTCACCTTATCCTAAGATAAAAGCGAAGTACCGGATAACCAGTGGAATAGATAGTTCTTGGATTTTGCATTGAGATGGACAGGCGCCGAAACCATAGAGAGTTTTGCCTTGTCCCCGCTGCTTGCCGCGCGGTTAAAACGTGCCATGCCTATTTTCTGCGCCGCGAAACGTTCGATACGGCAAGCAAGACCATCAGCAAATAATTCCCGACTAGGCAGGTGAGGAGATTGCCTAGCCCGCTCGTCTACTTCCCAATGATGCAGGATAAACGCATCGGTTAATACTAATAACAAAGGGGAGTCCATGATAGACACTGTGATAAGTGCCGATGACGCATCGGCCATGCGAAACCGCGGCCAATTACCGGCCGGCGAACCGGCAATTAATTCACCCTTCCTGACCGGAAAGCAGGCAGCGGGTCTGGCCTTGATGCTGACATTATGTCATGCCGTGCCGGGCCAATCCGCAGAGCATGATAAAAATAAGGTGTTCCGCTTCGACATTCCGGCCGGGAACATGGCTTCGGCTTTGACGGCCTTTTCGGAAGCAACGGACATGCAATTGAGCTATCCATCCGTTCTGGTCAGGGATGTCAAATCTGAAGCGGTGTCCGGTCATTATACGGCGGATCAGGCGCTGCAAAAACTGTTAGCGGGTTCCGATCTTACTTACCGTCATACCGGCAACGATGTGATTGCGCTGGCAGCGAAAGAAAGCGATTCTCTTCAGCAAAGTTTACCAACAGCGGCAACCACTTTAACGGCGGTGACGGTGGTAGGGAAAACCGAGGCAGACGAAGATCCAATGGCTTACAACGTCCCTAATGCCACTACCGCCACAAAAATGGACATACCGATCATGGACACGCCAGTCAACATCCAGGTCGTGCCCAAAGCGATCATGGACGATCAGCAGGATATCAAGATTGAGGATGCGCTGACCAAAAACGTCAGCGGTGTGCAGCGAGCGTATGCCTTCGGCGACCTCTACGAAGAGTTTACTATTCGCGGATTCAGTACCAAACACTCCATTTACCGCAACGGCTTGCGGCGTTATACCAATTTCTTTGACCCGGCCAATATTGAGCAACTCGAAGTGGTGAAAGGCCCTGCGGCGGTGCTGTATGGTCAGATTCAACCGGGCGGCATGGTCAATATTGTCACCAAAAAGGCGCTGGACAAGCCTTATTACGCACTGCAACAGCAATTCGGCAACTATGACCAGTACCGTACGACGGCCGAAGCGACTGGACCAATTGATGAGAGCGGCACTTTGAAATACCGTCTCGACCTGGCCTATCAGGATCTGGGTTCATTCAAGCGCTTTGTCAATGACGAGCGGGTTTTTATCGCTCCCACGCTAAGATGGACGCCCAATGACCGCTTTGAGGCCAATTTCGAACTGGAATATAAATTCGAAGATCGCGTCAACGATTTCGGCATCCCCGCCATCGGTAATCGCCCGGCTCCGGTACCGTTGAATACCTTTCTGGGTGATGGCGCGAAAGGGCCAAAAATGAATTCGGTAGTGGTCGCTTTCGACTGGGCATTCAAGCTCAACGATGATTGGCAGATCAAAAACCGCTTCCTGCACGAAGACTGGGATATCGATTACTTCGACGCCCAGCCCAATTTCATGATTAACGATAGGGAACTGGCGAGGTTTGCCGTTACGGGACAGGCCTTCCATGAAACGTACGCTACCAATCTGGATCTGCTCGGCAAATTCGATCTGTACGGAACCGAGCATAATGTGCTGGTCGGCGGCGATTATTCCCGTCGTTCCCGGGAGGCCGGCGACAATCGCTTTTCCTGCTGCAACGGCAGCACAACGGTGCCGCCTATCGATATTTTTAACCCGAGATACGGCTTGATCGATCACGCCGTACTTAATGCGTCGCCTTTCGATTACGCCATAAAGCAAAAAGAAGAATGGTTTGGCATCTATTTCCAGGATCACATTACCCTGTGGGAGAAACTGCACATTCTCGGAGGCGGCCGTTATGACTGGGCGACTTTTGGACAAGGGAGCGATCCTGTAAATGGTAGTTTCGCCCAGGCTACGGCTAACTATACTGATCAGGAGAATCAGAAATTCAGCCCGCGGGTCGGCATCGTGTATCAGCCCGTGGACTGGCTGTCTCTGTATGGCAACTGGACAGAATCCCTGGGCAGCGCCAACACGGGGACGGCCTTTGGCAATCAGCAATTCAAGCCTGAGATCGGCGAGCAGTTCGAGGGCGGCTTTAAAACCGAATTTTTCGATCAACGCCTGTCCAGCACGGTGGCCTATTACTATCTGACCAAAGACAATCTGAAAGTGCCCGATCCGGAGCATAGAGGGTTTCAGATTGAGGCAGGTACAGCGCGCAGTCAGGGCATCGAAGTGGATGTCAAGGGGCAGGTCACCGAGCAATTCGATCTGGTCGCGACCTATGCCTTTACCGATGCGCGCATGATTGAAAATGGCGGCAATGCCAATGGCGTTC
The DNA here is from genome assembly GCF_036553575.1 of Methylobacter sp. Wu1. Lineage (NCBI taxonomy): Bacteria > Pseudomonadati > Pseudomonadota > Gammaproteobacteria > Methylococcales > Methylococcaceae > Methylobacter > Methylobacter sp. Wu1. The sequence goes on from NZ_JAZHOC010000075.1 coordinate 38,388, forward strand.
TAGGCAAGCGCCTGGCGAACGTTCCGGAACATCAAGCCAGTTTATGGGGAACCTATCAATTCACGCCGCAATTTCGGGCCGGCGTAGGCGGTGTCGTTGTAGGCGAACGCGAAGGCAATGCCCAAAACACTTATCAATTACCCGGCTACGTGCGCATGGACATGATGGCGGCTTATGTTCAGCCCATAGGCAAAACACGGCTGACCACGCAACTGAATATCAACAATGTGCTGGATAAAGGCTATTACGCTGGCACTGATGGCTTTACCCAGGTGGTCACGGGCAATCCGCTCAGCGTTATGGGGTCGTTAAGGCTGGAATATTAACTACGCAAGTCGGGTTGCAGACTTCCCGCAGCCCGACATTAAATGATATGTTGACCAATATGGATTCTATTACCAGATCTACAAAACGAATAATTGATCACTCTGCTGGCGATGATGGAATTACAGCTCCGCTGCCACATACCCGGCGATTGGGCTGGCTCAAAACCGGCCGCAAATTGTGGCTGAACGTGCATGTCTATATCGCCCTGTCGCTAGGCTTTATTTTTGTCTTGCTCGGACTGACGGGCTCTTTCAATGTGTTCTATTTCGAACTGGAAGAGATAGGGCTTCCTGAAGTCCATAAAGAAGCCCGCGCGCAGCCGCTTTCGCTGAATGACATCATGCGGATCGTTAGGGTCGCCCATCCGCAAAGGCAGGGCACATGGAACCTGCACATGCCCGGCTATAACCGTGATTACTTATGGGCCGAGTATCCAAAACCTGAGGAAACATCGGATGAACTCTTTGCGCCGCTGCAAATAATGATCGATCCGTACACCGGCAGAATCGTCAATGAAACCTTCTGGGGGCGCACCGTATGGAGCCTGGTTTACGAAGTGCACGCCACTTTGCTGATGGGCAAGGTAGATGCAGAAATTGGGAAGGTGATTTTTAAAATCATCTGTTTTCTCGGTGTTTTTATGTTCATATCGGCCTTGTCCGGACTTTACCTATGGTGGCCCAGGGCCGGCAAATTCAGGCAGGCCGTCACCATCAAGCGCGGCGCGAGTCCAGAGCGGCTTGTGTTCGACCTGCACAAAACGGCCGGTTTTTACAGTTCCATTGTATTGCTCATTCTGGCATTCAGCGGTTTTGCGTTCGGCTACCGCGAGCAGATCAAATCAGTAGTCAGTTGCTTTTCAGACGTCAAGGCGGAGCGCTTTAAAGCGCCGGCAGTGGTCAAGTCCGACTATCAGGAGCAGACTGAAACGATTTCCATTGACCGTGCCGTCGCGATAGCCGACCGGATCTTCCCCGGCGCACCGGTGCGCTGGCTGGCGACGCCCGACGGCAAGGAAGGCGTCTACGTCATCGAGAAGCGGCAGGATGGCGAGGCCAGCCGCAGACGGCCGCGCAGCAAAGTCTGGATCGATCAGTACAGCGGCAAGGTGCTGGCGTTCGAAGATCCCAACCGGTTCACGGCCGGCGAAACCTTTTTAAACGTGATGTGGCCGCTGCACAGCGGCGAAGCCTTCGGATTTGCCGGTAGGGTTTTATGGAGTATAGTAGGCGTGATGCCGCTGGTTCTGTACGTTACGGGCCTGATCCGCTGGCTGCAGAAGCGCAAGGCGAAGAAATTGAAGGAAAATCGGGCCAACCCGCCGGCGCTGGCGGGGCGCGGAATCTGAAAGAACCGAGCCGGTAAAAATAATAAAGAACAAAGAGCGCCTGGAAATCCAGGCGCGGCACGAATCGATCTCTGTTCTGTTTTAGTGTTACTGCGGCAGTATAGGTGCGGATTCATTTATGCTCCTTGCGGGTACTTGTGCCCCTTGGGGGTATTCGCACTGCCTGTCTATCTCGGGTTGTCCCGGGTCGAATACCCACAAGGGCACAAATAAATTCGACCTTACAATTGCACAATATCAGTTATTAAGACGGAGCCCATCAAATGGACGGTAAAAACATTGATTTATGGCTTGAACCATTAGCTGCAGCCGAGGATGCCTATCAACGATACTGGACGCTGCTCGATGAAGAAGAGCGGGCCAAAGCCCTGCGCTTTGTCCATGAGCAGCACCGCGTCCGGTACGTTGTCAGTCACGGTAAAGTCAGGACGATACTGGCGCGCTACATAGACAGGCCGCCTGAAGCCATCCGCTTTGCGCAGGAGGCGGCGGGCAAGCCCTATCTGGTTGTCGACGGCAATCCGCACGAGGTCAGATTCAACCTGTCGCATTCAGGCGATACCATGATTCTGGCGGTTAGCCGTCATGGGCCTGTCGGCGTGGACATCGAGGAATGGAACCACAGGCTCGATTTTGCCGCCATCGCCAAGGAATGCTTTGCCGAATCCGAGCAGGCGTTCTGGCAGGCGTTGCCGGTGCAGGAAAAAATCGACACATTTTTCCGTCTCTGGACCCGCAAGGAGAGTTTTGTAAAGACGGTCGGCGCCGGTCTTTCGCTGGATGTCTCGCAAGTCGTGACCTCGCTGGACGGGACTTCCCGATTTATATCGTTGCCGGACCGCTATGGCGCGGCCGGGCAATGGCAGCTCGTGGACCTGGATTTGGGGCCGGGCATCAGCGGCGCCTTGGCGGTCAGGGCCGGCGGCATGGAGCGGCTTTGTTTCAGGGGACTGAACGCCCCATTTCCTGCGTCCATGCAGTCATAAGCTGTATTGATCAGGGTCTGACCTGACATAAGCGAAATCAAATTCAGGTTTATTTTGATGTTATTTTAAAGAGAATTAGCCGCTATGTGCCAATCAGAGACATTCAAGAATTTCAGCTAAATAGCGGCTGCAATACAGAAAGCTGTCGTTCAACGCAAAGTTCAGCTGCAGGGCGTTAGCGGAGCCCACTGGAGCATTGGGTTAGGCGGATTGATGTTTTTGCTACTTCCAGCAGATACCGAAGCAGTCTGCCTCCTGATGGGTTCCGCTCCCCTACAGCAGCGCGTGTGCACCTGTCAATTCGATTCCTCCCGATCCATCCAGGACCGCAGCAAGCGGTTCCAGCTCATCGGTTTAGTACCGACGCGGCTGACGAATGGCTTGTTCTCGATTATGGTTCCTTAATGCAGGCTTGCCAGCCGCCGCGCACAAAGGTCGATTTATCGCACCAGGCGGCTACCGGGTAGTAATCCCCCATCACTTGTGAGGCACATTGGCCCGCTGTTATGGTGTCATCGCTGGCCGGGATATCCGGCAAGTTAAAGTCAAAGGTGCAGCCTGCCTCAATCGCTCTTTGGACCGAGAAGGGGAAGTTCGGATCCGGCAGCATATTACGGAAGAACATGAGCTTGGGATAGTGCTCATCTCCCCATCGCACCCAATTGATATTGGGCCCTAGCCAGTCTGGGCGCAACAGGTCATCCGACATGACAATCGTATAGTCGCCGCCTTGAAGGTTCGTTGTCAGATCAGCCGTGCAATCAACATTTGTTACCGGCAACGCTAAATTGAGGTTACACAGCGCCCAATACCGCATGTCGACGGTCCGAAAACCCCGAGCCGGCTCCCAAATCGGTGAGCCGTCATAGGTGTAAGGGGTACCCGGAGCCTTGCCATGGATCACGATAATGCGACCCGGCTGGTACTTATCCCCCGGCAACATGGCGATATATTTATTGTGCGGGTTGGGGAATAGTCTCATCGGTGGGATTATTATCGGTCCAAACCACAGCCGATCGGAGGACGGGGTACCTTCTCCCCCCTGCAAAGCCGGAATCCCCTTGAAGAGATCTTGGAGTAAAGCGGTTACGTCTCGCAAGTCATTGACTGGCGAGCACTGGGACAACTCCTGGCTCATTCCGTTCTTCGTCAGCGTTATGGTGGGCAGGGGCACTCCGCCTGTCAGGCTTTGGCCGCTTAAGGATGGATCGGCGCTCGGTATGTATATCCGCAGCAGGACCCAAACGAAGCGGTCTGGAGGAACCCCAATGGTATTCCCGGAAGTCTGGCCGGTGCGCGAGATGACGACAGTATAGGTCCCGTTGACCGGCTGGTGAGCGGTCCGGGTTTGGGAAGTCTCGGGGCGGACAAACGGGTTCACGCTGCCGGGATCGGGGGCGATTTGGGCATCATAAAGATCGCCTACGATAGCGGTTGGCGTCTCATCTTGGTAAACGGCGAAGGAAAAATACCGGGCATTGGGATAGGCGCCCTTGATCGTCATGGTTTCGTGTTGCGGGTCAAAGGGGATGATGAAATACCGAGCCAAAGATTCTGGCCCCGTCGCGTTTCCATAGCCCTCGGGCGAGATCTCGATCGGCCACGCACAGTTTCGGACATTCTGGGCGCGAGCGACAGTGGGATTACTTAACAGCGCCAGAGCAATAAGGCCGGCGAAGACGCCAATGTGGAACACTTTCATGGTTAACCTCCACTTAAATCTGAATCGCCCCAAAGTTTTTCAGAGGCTGATTATGTGAGCCATGCTACATTTAGCCGATTATTACTTATCTCCTCATAGGCAAGGTCGTACCGCAAATTCTGGCTGTCGGTTAATGTGATCTATGCCGCCAACCCAAGCGCCTCTATTGAACCCTATGAAAGAAACAGTTAGCAGTTACAGTGGGCAACGAAGAGAAGTTGCCCACGCTATCTGGCTCAATTATCGGATCGTTTTGACTGCGGTTCCGGCCTCACAGGCACATCAGCCGCACGGAAACAGGCTTGCCAACCGCCCGAAATAAACGTCTGCCGGTCGCACCAGACGGCTTCCGGATAGTACTCGCCCATCACTTCCTGCGCGCACCGGCCGGATGTCTCAATTACGTCCTGCGCGGGCGGGGTCGGGAAGGTTAAATTGAACCCGCAGCCTTGGTCAACGGCACTCTGCACGGACTGGCTAAAGTCGGCAGATGCCAGCAAGTTGCGCAGGAACATGAGCTTGGGCACCATTTTTTCGTCGCCCCAAGGAAGCCATACGACCCTCTTCGGCAGCCACTCGGGCCGAAGCACGTCATTGGAAACTATGATAGTGTAAAAGCCTTGTCCATCGAGCGGCGTGTTCGCATCGGTCGTGCATCCGGATACAGGCAACGGCGAGACCAGCTCTGCTTGGCAGAGCCCCCAATAGCGCAATTGGACGGTTTTGAAGCCGCGCGCAGGCTGCGACACGGGGTTGCCATGATAGGTATCGGGGAAGGCCGGCATCTTGCCACGAATCACAATGACCCGATCCGGTTTGTACTCAGGCATGAAGAACGAGATCAGGTATTTTTGGTCGGGATTCGGCAGCAGAAACGGGGGCGGCTTCTTTATCGCGCCGAACCAGATACGGTCTGCTACCGGCGGAATTGAAAAGTGCTCTAGTGGGTTCTCTAACTCCGCCGTGACAATCTGCGGCTGCAACTGCGAGAGTTCGGACTGCCGATTGACGACCGGACAGGTCGTCAGCGTGGTCGTCTGGCCGCTCGCGTCGGTGACTTTGATCTCCGGCAAAGGCACCCCGCCCATGGAGCCTTCGCCCGCGTTCGGCAGGTACAGGCGATATATCAACCACCCCGTATCGGCATGCAACTGGATCATGTTGTCGGCGCTGTCGTTGCTGCGCGCCACCGTGACGGTATAGGTCGGATCAAGCTGCGCAGACGGATTGCAGCTGTCCGGCGCAAACGGATTGCAGCTGCCCGGATCAGGCACGATTTGCGCGTCAAACAGGTGATCGGCCAAGCCGGTAGAGACTGGCGCATTGTCATAGACAGCCAAGGAGAAGAACCGCGCCTTGGGGTAAATACCCGTAATGGTCAACTGTTGCCATTGCTTATCGATGGGCATGTACCACCAGCGGTTCGCCGTGTCCGGCCAGAGCCAATTACCCAGGCCGAAGGGTGTCCATTCGAACTGCCACGCACAAGTTGGGGTGGGCAAGGTTGGCGATTGCGCTCCGGAAACGCGCGGATTTGCCAAAAGTAGGAGAGTGGAGAAACTGAGTGCAAGAAAAGCCTTTATTGCTTGCATCCTCCTATTATGCTCTACATCTGGTTGGGATAGAGCCTTGGACGACATGATTTTTGATTGTTGTTTAGCAATACACATCACACATCTCCTGATAGTTGTAATAACCAACCCCAACCTTGGCTTCTAAGACACGAACTCGTTTTCGTGCAAAATAAAAAAGCCGAACTCCCTACAGCAACCCTAACGCGGGCCGCTTTCGGCAGTTCGGCTTTCCTGGGTCAGGACCCGTAACTTTCTGCCCCTATCTTACGACAGGTTTAGCCTTATCAACGATGTTTGTAGATATAGGACCACACCTAGAGAAAAAAATTTCTACTGAGCTTTGTCGGTTTCTTTCCAAAAAACGGTCTGTTTAAGCTGCCTTTCAGAGGATGACAGCGAAGGGAGTCAGCCCTGTCACTCCCAGAAACGGGCATCGACACCCTTGGCTAAGCGAGCAGCGGCGCATCAGCCGTTGGGAGCATGAAAACACTCTCGATGCCATGCAAAGACGACTGGACCAAGCGCCCGACAGCATGCGCATCCGACGTCAGACCGTAGAACACCCGTTTGGTACCCTCAAAGCCTGGATGGGGTCAACCCACTTTCTGACCCGGACCCTGAAAAACGTCAGTACGGAAATGAGCCTGCATGTATTGGCCTACAATCTCAAGCGGGTAATGAAAATTTTGGGAATCGCGACTTTGAGGGAAGCTATGGTGGCCTGAGCCATTTATGGTTATTTTTTAACCCTCATGATGGCTATCAGGCATCCTTGAGGCAATAAATCGGTCAGTCGATAAAAAACCGCTGAAATAGTTGTGCTCGTCAGAAGGTTTCTAGTAAGGCAGAGTAAAGCGGGAAACATTAGGTATTTCATTGTTTGACGTTTTTACACGGCCTGGGTCGTACTGAGACGGCCGCTATTAGGCTCAATCTAAACCAACATATAGAAATGTCAGAATCAAGTTCAGAGATTTGCACATAGTCCGGCCTATTTATTCCATTGCCTTAAAAGTCAGCGATCAGTTGCAGCCTTCCACATCTGGCTGCGCAAGCCCAACGGGCGCATATCCGTCCAGACTTCCTTGATGTAATCGAGGCATGCCTGTTTGTCGCCGGTTTTATCAACTGTCTTCCAACCGCCGGGAATTTCTTTGTAATCGGGCCAGATCGAGTATTGTTCCTCATGGTTGACCACGACCCGATAGATAGTGTTGTCTTCTTGGTTATTGTTGCTCATTGTTGATTCCGTATTAAAACTCTGGAAACTGATGCTCTTCAGTAATGAATCAGACGACCGGCAGGCCATTTAACCTCAGCATTATTTTTATCCTGCTGCCGTTTTTTATCTGCCTGCAGGCGCGCCAGGCCTCCATTAAAAATAACCGTGGGAAACGCTCTATCGTAAAGGACGCTTTGCGCTCTTTTTAGAAACTGATGTTACGCAGTTGTAGGGTCGAATTCATTCGACCCGGGGCAACCCGAGATAGACAGGCAGTGCGAATGAATTCGCACCTACGGCAGATCGAATGCGCCTGGAGCGCCTGCTGGTGGATTCGTCCCCGCATTGCTTGCGTCAGCCTAAAATTAAAAAACTATGTCATATAACCTATCAAGTGCGGCATATGACATAGTTTTTATGACTTGTCACGAAACCGTTCTAACTGATGGAATGAGCGCCAGGCCGCATAACTTAAAGGTTTTGTCGTAGTTGGCACTGTATTTGCTAAAAAGATTAAGGGGATTTCCCCTTCTTAATTTCCATAGCAACATCATTCTTGAATATCAAAGGAATTGATTTGACGATGAATTTATTTCCCGATCAGAGTTTGTCATCGTGTTTTCTTCAGCATCAAAAGGATTTGATGCAATTTTTGACGTACAAAGTACAGTGCGCCGAAACCGCAACGGATTTAACTCAGGAAACTTATTTGCGTGTTGCCCGCCATCGAAAAGCGGACACTATCGAAAATATGCGCGCCTATTTATTTCGGATTGCCAATAATCTTGCCCTTGACCATCTTCGCAGCCGGGCACGGCTGCTTCAGCGCGACGCGGGGCCGGTTACGGACGATTTCATCTGCGAGGCGCCCGAGCCGGAGACCGTATTGGCCAACCGTCAGCAATTGGAGATGCTTGAACAGATCATTTACGGTCTGCCGCCGAAATGCCGCGAGGTCTTCTTGATGTGCCGCGTGGAAGGCAAAAGTTATACGGAGATCGGCGATGCGCTTGGCATCTCGCCCCGTACCGTGGAAAGTCACATGCGCAAGGCTCTCGAGCAGATCCGCAAACAGATTGACTGACCCGCTCCGGATGACAGAACAAAAATAGTTCCTCCGTAATAAGGGAAAGACGCTTGTCAGACGTCTTATTGACATGTCCTTTTCTGTTTATTGAGGTACTACAATACCCGGCCATGCCCATCAAGAACCCTTCAGAGCAGCCCCCATGTGTTTCCGAGCAGGCGTCCGCCTGGTTTGTGCGCCTGCAGGCGGATGATGTGACGGCCGAAGAACAGGCCCGCTTCAAAAGCTGGTATCGGGCAAGCCGGGAACATGCCAGGGCTTATGACAGGATGCGGGTGCTCTGGGAAATGCTGGAAGCGCCCGCGCAACGGGCGCAGGCAAAAGTCGATGCCGAGCAGGTGTCGCCGCCTTTGGCGAATAAAAGTCCGCATTCCCGGCGCTTCATGGCCGCTTCCTCGCTGATTTTGGGGATTGCCGTGCTGCTGTCCAATCAGTTGACGATACTCTACCAGAACTGGCAAAGCGATTATCACACAGGACCGGGCGAGCGCCTGACCGTTGCGCTTGATGACGGCTCACGGATCACGCTGAACACCGATACGGCGCTGAACGTGGATTTCTCGGCGGCACAACGGCGGATCGAACTGCTGCGCGGCGAGGGCTATTTCGACGTGGCGCCGAATAAAAGCCGCCCGTTTATCGTCACTAACGGCACAGCCAGCGCCCGCGCCGTAGGCACGGCTTTCAGCGTCAGGGACTTTGCCGACGCCATGCGCGTGATCGTCAGCGCAGGAACGGTGGAAGTCTCTTCAAACAATGCCCATCAAGCCGTTCTGGTGCATCTGAATCAGCAGGTCAGCTATCAACAGGGCCGGATCGGGCCGGTCAAGCCGGCCAATATCCTGGAAGCGCTGGCCTGGCAGCGCGGACAATTGATTTTTAACCGTCAGCCCTTAGCGACGGTGGTCGATGAAGTCAATCGTTACCGGCGCGGCCAGATTCTGCTCATCAACCCGGAACTGAAAGAACGCATCGTCAGCGGCGTGTTCGATACCAATGAGCCGAACGCTGCGGTTGACGGGATCAAGGCAACGTTAAAGATAAACGCCCTGAGCCTGTCCGAGCGCCTGGTTCTGCTTTATTAGGCGCTGCTCGGATGTGTTCGGATAAGTTAAGCGGTTTAGCTGCCAAGTCGTCTTCCATAAAAAATTTCAAACTTCCTTGCATTTTTTTCAACTTCGGCTAAGGGAAAATCCAAGACTCGTCGTCTTTAGTCATAGGTAACGCTTGATAACAAAAAAGAGAAATACAGCATGAAATTATCAAAAGGCCGTAAACAGGGGCAAAAAACTATCAAAGCGGCAGGGGTTCTGGCCATTCTGCTTGCCGCCGGACAAGACGGCTATGCCGCCGATGCCGGCAAAGCGGTGCAATTCAATATTCCGGCGCAATCTTTATCGACCGCATTGATCCGCTTTTCCGCCGACACCAAGCTGCAGGTACTTTATGACAGCGCGGTCGCCGAACACCTGCAGGCGCCCGCGCTTAACGGCAGTTATACGCCGGAACAGGCGCTGGGGCAGCTGCTGAAAGGCACCGGGCTCAATTACCGGTACAGCGATGACAAGACCATCACTTTGGAAGCGCCAAGCCATCAGGGCCAGGTGCAGAAGGTGAATGCGACCACATTGCAGGCGATGACCGTAGTAGGAAAAAACGAGGCGGACGATTCCACGGCTTATACCGTCACCCATGCGGCCACCGCCACCAAAACCGATACGCCGATCATGGAAACGCCGATGTCCATTCAGGTCATCCCAAAGGCCGTGACGGATGACCAGCAAACCATTACGGTGGAAGAAAGCTTGCGCAACGTGAGCAGTGTTGTGCCGCGCCTTTCAACAGTCTCTCCCAATTTTGAACCTACCCTGATCCGTGGCTTCGCGGCACGGCAGTTCATCGACGGCTTTAACCAGTATCTGAATGCCGGAGACCAGGGCAGCATGGTCAATATCGAGCGGATTGAAGTGCTGAAAGGCGCCAATGCGGTGCTTTACGCCGGCGGCAACGGTTCTCCGGTGGGCGGGATGATCAACCTGGTTTCCAAGCTGCCGAAAAAGGAAGCGTTTTATGAAGTAGGGGTCAAAGCCGGCCTGTATGATTTTGCCCAGCCGTTTGTGGACTTGAACCAGCCGATCAACGACAACGTCCTGTTCCGGTTCACGGGTGAATACACGAACAGTAGCAGCAACATCGACGTGCTCGATACGGACCGGTTCAATGTCAATCCTACCCTGACCTTCACTAACAACGACGATACCACTTTCACCCTGCAGGGCAAGTTCTCACGCTGGGAGCAGCAGGACTACCAGGGCTTGCCGGCGACCGGCACCGTTGCGGGCAATTTCAGGATCCGGCCGGAACTGTTCATCGGCCCGGATGATATCGCAAAGAGCAACTCGGAATTCTATGGCGTCTGGGGCACGCTGGACCACAAGCTGAATGATATCTGGTCGTTCACCGCCAAAGGACGCTATTCCCATTCCAAATTCGATACCCTGTCGCAGAATCTGCTCGGCAAGGGCTTTAGCTTCGGAGCCGATCAACCGCTCGTTCCCCCGTCGACATGGGGGCTGGTCAACAGCGAGCTGGGCCAAGAGCAGGAAGAAAAAAGCGTGCAGGTTTATGGAACGGCTAAATTCGATCTGGGCCCGACCAAGAATACCGTACTGCTGGGCGCCGACTTCACCGAATTGGATGACGACGGCTTCATGGATTTCGACATGATGCCCGTCGCCTTTGTAGACCTGGCCGCTCCGACCTTTTCGACTCCGTACAGCTATCCGGGCACGCGTCAACAAACTCAATTTACCCGAAACACGACTTATGGCGGCTATGTGCAGCTGCAAAGCACGATCTATGACCGCCTGCACTTGCTGGCAAGCGTGCGCAGAGCCAATGTCACGACCGATTTCGTCAACACGGCTAGCGGGTCAAAATTCAATTCCGATGAGGGACGTTTCCTGCCTAACGTCGGCGGGCTTATTGACATAACGGATGAATTTTCGCTGTTTGTCGACTACAGCGAAGGCATGCGCGGCCAGGGCGGCGCCAATTATGCTTCGACGCCCAAGCCTGAGCTTTCCAATCAGATCGAAGCGGGCATAAAGTTTGATATCGCCGAGCAGCTGACAGGACAACTGGCGGTCTACCAGATTGAGCGGGAAAACGTCAGGGTCACCGATTTTACAGATGCTCAATTCCGGTCGGTCACTAAAGGGCAGCAGCGTTCGACGGGCATCGAGACCGATGCGACATGGCAAGTAACAGGAGGCTTAAGTTTGTTGGGAAATTATGCCTTTACCGAGGCGGAATTCACCGACAGTCTGGCAGGCGTGCCTGACGGCAACCGTCTGCCGGGCGTGCCCAAGCATTCCGGCCGTTTCTGGGCCAATTACGCTTTTCAGGACGCGATGTTGAGAGGATGGAGCATAGGTTCCGGAATTTATGCCCAATCAAGCGCCTATGTGGACAAAGCCAATTTATTCAGCACTGAGAGCTTTTACACCATAGATGCGGATATCGCTTACAGGACAAAAGCCTACAAGCTGGGCGTCTCGATCAAGAATCTGACCGACAACGATTATTTTCAGCGGCTGAATTACTTCGATACCCGCGTGACGCCTTCCCAGGGCACGACCGTCTATTTCAGCGGCTCAGTGATCTTCTGACGTTTTCGGCAATTCCCGATGGCTGTTTAATCTGTCCATCGGGATTTACATTAATACCACGAATCAGGACTATTTTATGGATCGTCGACAATTTACCAAGCTGGCATTATTTGCCGCTTTTCTCGCCCCTTTGGGCAACAGCGTCAAAGCGGCCGAAAACGATGAACAGCGAAAAATCCAGGCTCAATCGGATTCCATGCAGGCCCATAAAGCTTTCATGAGCGATCCGGACGTAAAAATGATGGGGAATGAAAAAATTGCGATGCTTTTATACCCCGGATTTTATGCCCCGGATCTGATTAATCCGCAGTTTTTGTTTACCGCCATGATGGGCGCCGAAGTGTGTCTGATTTCTCCCACCGATGACCTGACGCCGGTGTCTTGCGGTAATTTTTCAATTGTTCCTACGCACAGGCAGAGCGAATGTCCGGCTAACCTGGATATTTTGTTTGTTCCGGGCGGTGCAGCCGGGACGTTGGCGGCCATGAAAAACAAACCGTTTATCGACTTCATCAGAACCAAAGCGGCCAATTCCAGATACATCGCCAGCGTCTGCACCGGCAGTTTGCTGCTCGGCAAGGCCGGCCTGCTGAAAGGCAAAAAGGCCACTTCCCATTGGACAACGCTGGAATTATTGAAAAAGTTCGGAGCGACGCCCGTGAGCGAGCGCGTGGTCTGGGACGGCAATCTGGTGACCGGCGGCGGCGTTACGGCCGGGATTGATTTGGGCCTGCAAATTGTCGGCGCTTTGCGCGGCAAGGAATATGCTGAAGCCATTCAGCTGCAAGCGGAATATGATCCGGCGCCGCCCTATAACGCCGGCTCACCTGGAAAAGCGCCCGCTTTTGTCCGGGATAGCGTCAGAGGGATGTTTGCGCCGCTGGTGCTGGATATGGAACTGGAAATTTAGATAGAGCCTGTTTTTCAGGTTTCGGGCGGGGCACAGTCATGCCCCTGTCTCTGATCATTTCCCGCATTGGCGCCTGCCTTAACAGCGGGTAGACCTCATGTTGGTTATTGGCCGGCAAGCGGTTCTTTTGCGATAGGCGCTTCAGCCGTATTTTTATTCCGGCAGCCGTTTTTTCATCTGCTTGCGGCAGTGCAGCAAGCCTTTCATGATGTGTTTTTCGACGCCGCTTTCGGATATGTTTAGCGCCTGGGCTATGTCGCGATAAGGCATGCCGTGGATGTTATGCAGAATGAAAGCCTGGCGGCAGCGGGGCGGCAATTCGTCTATGGCCTGCCTTAGAAGATGCAGCCTCTGGGCTTCCGATGCCAATTGTTCGGCCGATGGCGATTCGGTCGCCGGAATCAGGGCCGGATCCTCGGACTGCGCGTAGCTTTCCGTCACCTTTACGTGCTTCAGGTAATCGAGCGCCAGATTATGGGCGATCCGGAACAGCAGGCTGCGGGGATGTTCGATCTTTTGCCTTTCGGCTTCGCGTGACAATTTGATGTAGCTTTCCTGAACAATATCCGCAGCGATATCACGGCAATGCAGTATGCCGAAAACATGGTAAATCAATTCGTCTTGATGTTGCCGGTAAAGAGCTTCTATGTTCAATTTCTCTTCCTTGGTCGTTAATGGCCTGATAAAGATCGCCCGGAAAAAATGAGCGTTTAACGATGCGCGATTTCACGTCTGCGCTTGAATGCTGAAAAGCATTTTTTATGCCTAAAACAATAGAAACATTAGCAATAGAAAGGTTATTGCGGCGCCGGGCCATGAGTTTCAGGCAGGTATGAGATTTGATTCTGTTTTTTTTCCAGGCGAAAATGATGTTGGCAAAGCTTACACACATGCTCATCAATAAGTGATTTCACGCATCATAATGCGCTAAATAACACAGTTCAGTTAAAAAGACGGCAGGCTCTGCAAGAAGCCCTCTAATCTATGTATCTCAAGCCTGCTCAGGGGAGGCAATTCGGGCGCAGGACGAAAATACCCCTATTTTCTGACGGCTGCCTGGAATTACACCCGCCTTATACCGGTCTATAAATCGATATGGCCCAAACTGTCGATAATACAGGGCCCGAAGTTTTACAGGCCTGCATCTTTGTGACCTTCGTGGTAATTTTTGCATAACTTTAAGAAGGCACAAAAACCGGAACATTCATGCAACGAATTCGAAAACTACTCTTTTATTCCCTGTTCACTCTTTTAGTTGTGAGTATGCTTGGGCTCGGCGCGGGCTTCCTGTTCCTGGAACGGTCGCTGCCGCCGCAGGACGGCGAGTTCAGGGTGCAGGGGCTGTCCGCGCCCGTCACGGTAACGTCCGACAGCCACGGCATTCCCGTGATCAAGGCCGGCGATCGGGGCGACGCCCTGCGGGCGCTTGGCTATGTCACGGCGCGCGACCGCCTGTTTCAGATGGATCTGATGCGCCGCAAGAATGCCGGCCGACTCGCCGAGCTGTTCGGTCAGATCGCCGTCAATAATGACATCAGAGTGCGAACCTACGGTTTTTCCCGCGTCGCAAAAGCCGTCGTGGCCAAACTGCCGCAGGCTCATAGGCGCTATCTCGAAGCTTACGCCGATGGCGTCAACAGTTATATCGATAACGCACGGGCCTTGCCTTTCGAATTCACGGCCCTGGATTACCGTCCTGAACGCTGGACGCCGGAGGACAGCCTGCTGGTGGCTTTGGGCATGTTCGACAATCTGACGGCCGGGTCAGAGAAAGAAGAACGCATGCTGACGGTCATGGAGAAAAGCCTGCCGGCCGATGTCGTGTCTTTCCTGACGCCGGATACCGATCGTTTCACCGATAGCCTGTATGGCGACGCCGAACCTTACCGGCCTGCCCGACCCATTCCTGTGGCTTCGCTGGAGATTGCGCTTGCCCGGCATGCGCCGGCGGCGCTGAAACTCACCGAAGCCGTGCAGCTGCGGGATATGGTGGACGGCTCCAATGCCTGGGTGGTCAGCGGCGCGAAAACGCATGACGGGCGCGCTATCCTGGCCAACGACATGCATTTGGGTATTTCAGTGCCCAATACCTGGTACCGCGCCGAAATGGATTACGGCTCCGGCCGCACGGCAGGCGTGACCTTGCCCGGCATGCCCGTGTTCATCGCCGGCGGCAATGAACGGCTGGCCTGGGGCGGAACCAATCTGACGGGCGATTTCCTGGATCTGGTGAGCCTGGAGATTAATCCGCAAAATCCGAATCAATACCGCGTCGGCGATAAATGGCAACCGTTTGAGCAGATCAGCGAAACCATTCGCGTCAAGGATGCCGCGCCATTGCAGGTGACCGTCAGGCGCAGCATTTGGGGGCCTGTGGCCCAGGAGCCGCTGCTGGGCAAGCCGGTCGCCGTGCACTGGAGCGCGCTCGACGACACCATCGTCAATCTGGGACTGCTGGATCTGGATCAGGCTGAAACGCTGGAGCAGGCCATGGCGGTCGTCAACCATACCGGCGGCCCGCAGCTGAACTTTCTGCTGGCCGATAACCAGGGCCGTATCGGCTGGACAGTCATGGGCCAGATTCCCAAGCGCGTCGGTTTCGATGGCTCGGTCAGTCAATCCTGGGCTGACGGCAAGATCGGCTGGGACGGCTACGTCGATGAGCGCCAGCTGCCGCGCGATATCGATCCCGCCGCCGGCATACTGGTATCGGCCAATGACCGCCGCCTGGGCAAAGCGTATCCGCATGTGATCGGCCGCCAGTTCGCAAGCGGATACCGCGCCTACCGCATCACCCAGCGGCTCAAAGAGATGCCGGCCATCAATGAAGGGGCCATGTTCGGGCTGCAGCTCGATACCGGAAACGAATTCTACGGGTTTTATCGGCAACTGGCGCTGGACGTGCTGTCGCCCAAGACGATTGAGCGGCAACCGGAACTGCAGGAACTGCGCGACACGCTGCGGGCCTGGAACGGCAGGGCCGATACGGACAGTCTTGGATTTGCCCTGCTGGAGCGGTTTCGGCGGCAGCTGGCGATAAGCGTGTTCAGTCCGTTCCTGGAAGCCAGCCGAAGCATGGATAAAAATTTCAACTATGCCTGGTCTTATATCGACACGCCTCTGCAGGCCATGCTCACCGAGAAAGTGCCGCAGCTGCTGCCGGATTCGGTCCATTACCATAATTGGGATGACTTCATCTTGGGCCAGTTAACGCGCAGTGCCCAGCAACTGAAGACCGACTATCCCGATACGGCGCTGTCCGAACTGACCTGGGGCCAGGTCAACAAGGCCCGAATCGGCCATCCTTTCTCCACG
This sequence comes from Methylobacter sp. Wu1, assembly GCF_036553575.1. Lineage (NCBI taxonomy): Bacteria > Pseudomonadati > Pseudomonadota > Gammaproteobacteria > Methylococcales > Methylococcaceae > Methylobacter > Methylobacter sp. Wu1. The sequence goes on from NZ_JAZHOC010000075.1 coordinate 54,530, forward strand.
GCCATGCCGCTGCTCGGGGTTCTGCTGGACATGCCGGCCGACGCCCTGGCCGGCTGCGCCAATTGCGTGCGGGCGGTCGGCCCGGCTTTCGGCGCCAGCCAGCGGCTGGTCGTTTCGCCCGCGCATCTCGACGAAGGCATCATGCACATGCCCGGCGGCCAGTCGGGGCATCCGCTGTCGTCTTATTACCGCGATCAGCACCGCCACTGGGTAAATGGCCTGCCTATCGCGCTGCTGGCCGGCAAGGCCGAGCACAGGCTGACGCTGAAACCCGAAGTCGATTGATCCGTTAACTGGCAGGGGTTGAGCTTCCGGGGACGGGGAGCCAGAACATTAAGCAGTAAATAAGTGAGGAAAAATAGCATTATAATCGTCTATTAATATAGACAGGGACTTGCACAGTTTATCTGTTCAACCGCTGAAACAAGTGGTTTAAAACCTGTGGGGCGACTTCGCCTACCAACAGGCTTGCGTAAGTCCTGATAGTAGTTTAGGTATGCCGAATATGAAGCACGACAATGATTTTAATGAGGAATCGGGGAGCGAGGATCTGGTCGACGAGCAGGCGGCCGCCTGGTTTGTGCGGTTGCGTGCTGAAAATGTCGCCGATGAAGAAAAAGCCGTGTTTGCGCGTTGGCTGGCTCATGATCCCGCGCATCGGCAGGCGTATGCCGATATATGCATGCTGTGGGGCGATGCCGCTTTGAAGCGGGCATTAAGCGAGGCTGAAACAAAGCCGCCCGAAATTTCCTGCCTGAAAAAAGAAGCGCGCCCTAGACAACGGCTGCTGCTGGCTATGGCCGCCTGCCTGGCGCTGGCGTTTGTCTTTCGCGTTGAACTGACCGTGTTGCTCCAGGCCGACTATGCGACGAAGGTCGGCGAACAGAAAACCGTGCGCCTGGAGGACGGTTCCGTCGTCACGCTTAACACGGACAGCGCGCTGGCGGTTACGATGCAGGGCGGCCAGCGGACCATCGAGTTGCTGAAGGGCGAAGCTTTTTTCGATGTGCAGCCCGATGCCCGTCGGCCTTTTGTCGTTCATGGCGACCATTCTATCACGCGCGTATTGGGCACCCGGTTCTTCGTGCACGAAAAAGGCCACAGCGATGAGGTCAAAGTATTGTCCGGCCGCGTCGAAGTGACGGACGGCCAGCGCTGGCGGCAGTCGGTTGTCCTGCATGACGGCGATGCTGTATCGGTTGACCGGGACGGACACAGCGCAACCGGCAGGCTCGATACGAAACTGACGACATCCTGGCTGAACGGCTATCTGGTCTTCGAAGACATTGCCCTGGGCGATGTCATTGAACAAGTGCAGCGCTACAGAAACGGCGTGGTTATTTTCAAGGACAACAGCCTGCGCCAATTGAAAATCAACGGCCGCATCAATCTGCGCGATCCGGCGCACATCCTCGAAACGCTGGAAAAGAGCCTGTCAGTCAGGATTACACACCTGAGCGACTGGCTCGTCATCATCGGTTAACGCCAAAAGCATCAGACCGCCACCCCCCGTAGGGTACGCATTGCGTACCTTTTTGAGGCTTGATTTAGACCTTGAGAAGGTACGCGATGCGTACCCTACAACCCTTTACAATCCGCTTAAAAAATAATTTTTTATTTTTAAGGTGAGGGATTTTTGTATCTGAAACGTCTTAAAAGATGAAGTTCTGAAATAGCTGTTATTCCCTCCCAAAATGCGGCTGTTCGGAGCTTCTAGCACCCCAAGAAAAAACGTCAGGATGACGTCCAGAATCCAGGGATGGATTAACTGAATCACAAGCATTGGCTGTCCGTGACTTATGGGGCGACTTAATGTTATTGCTGATAGGCATTTAGAGGATTGCTCTGTCTTAATAAAAAAACGATAAGACCGATAACTACCGAAGCGAGGAAGGACGCATGACAACATCAAAGCTGGCGCAAGAACGCAAGAGAAGCTCCAAGCCCCCAAAGATGTCCGAGGAGCGCCGGGTTCACGAGGGTGATGACTTGCTGGACCTGTTTCCGTTGCCTCGGTATTTTCAGGTTCATTTCCAGCATGTCCATGAGAATGCCAAGGATATTCAGGCGCAAATGATTCAGCTCAGGGAATATGTAACGCAAGTGGATGTGAAGCTGGAGCGGCTCACGGCGCTTTTAAACACGCTTTCCTGCAAGCGGCAGGACGAGTGAGAAAGCCGCTCAGCTTCAGCAGGCTGCAGCGGCGATTTGTACCAATACCATGAGGTTATAAAAATTCATGACATGCTTTGGTGGAGCAGGCTTCGACAATTTTTAACGATGCCGTTCGCACCTGCGTTACCTTGACTAACCAAATAATAATAAAGCGCCAGCAGGCTGGGCCGCCGTTATCCGGCATAGTGGTGAACAACACCTGGCATTGGTGCAAATTAAGGAAGGCATATTTCCCATGTATTTATTCAACAACCACGAACAGGGCTTGATCGGGCAGAATTTACCGCTTCTGGGCGGTGCGGCGCCATCGGTCGTGCGCAAAAAGCGAACCTTGTTTGAAGCTTTAACCGGAGAAGAAAAGCCTCGCTCGATCGGGAGTTTGCTGCTTGTTCTGGTGATGCTGCTGCATATCTGGGCCGCCCAATGGTTGTTGCAGCCGAAGGAGCCGGTCACGATGGCGCAGCCATTGATGATGGAAGTGTCATTGGTTTCAGCGCCGGGCCCAAAAGCCGTAACCGCTCCGCCGGCACCGCCCAAGCCGGTTGAACCGCCCAAACCGAAAAAAACGCCGGTCAAAAAAACCTTGAAGAAAAAAGCGCCGGAAAAGCCCAAACAAGCGAAACCGCCAAAAACAGAGGCGATCGCCGAAGAGAAGCTGCCTGCGCCTTCACTTGTGGAATCGACAGCGCAGCCGTCGAATTCGCAAAACTCAAGCGCAGCCTCCAAGGCTACAGCGTCAGCAAGCAAGGCACCGAGTAATGCAGCGCCTTATACCGAAGCCAGCGTCAACGCCAACTACGGCTTCAATCCTCCCCCGAAATATCCGGCCATTGCCAAAAGGCGCGGCTGGCAGGGTACGGTACGGCTACGGGTAAGCGTGTCTGCCGAAGGTTATAGCGAGGCCGTCGCCATACACAGCAGCAGCGGTTTCGAGGCGCTGGATGAATCGGCTGTCGAGGCGGTCAGGAAATGGCGGTTCAATCCCGCCAAACGGGGCAATACGGCAGTAGCCAGCTCGGTGATCGTACCCATTAATTTTACTTTAGAACGTTAGGAGAAAAGAAGGCATGCCTTACCATATTGCTCCCCAATTGATTGTCGACGGGACTTTGTATGCATTATTGGCTTTTTCAGTGATCACCTGGACGCTGATTCTGTTCAAGCTCTGGCAATTCGGCAAGAACGGTTATTACAACCGCCGCTTTAACAGCGCGTTTTGGGATGCGCCGAATCTTGCGTCCGCCCGGGGCTTGCCTGAAACGCTGGCCAGAGGCCCGCAAGCCCGCATTGCAACAAAAGGCTTCACCTGGCTGGATGGCAGCCAGCAGGCATCAGGCAAACACCTGAAATATCAGGGGGAGCCGACCGAGCAGCTGGAGCAATCGCTGCTTATCCACATGCAGCAGGAGCAGCGTGCGATGGAAGCCGGCCTGACCATGCTCGCCAGCATAGGCAGCACCGCGCCCTTTGTCGGCCTGTTCGGCACGGTCCTGGGCATCATGCACGCCATGCATGAGATTACCCAAAGCGGTTCGTCCAGCCTGGATGTGGTCGCCGGCCCCATTGGCGATGCCCTGGTCGCCACCGCCATCGGCATTGCCGTCGCCGTGCCTGCGGTACTGGCCTATAACTTCTTCATGCGCGGCGTCAAACAGCACCGCGCCGACCTGGAAAACTTCGTCGCCGGCTTCATGCACATCGTCTTTAGCGCCGACAGGCAAGGCAGGGCGTAACCATGGCCTTTAAGACGCAATCGGACAGCGAAGATGCGATGAGCGAAATCAACGTCACGCCGCTGGTAGACGTGATGCTGGTGCTGGTGATCATTTTATTGGTTACAGCACCGCTACTGACGCAATCCGTGCATGTGGCGTTGCCGAAAACTACCGAGACCACGGCGGATGTGAAAGAGCAGCCCTTGCAGTTGGGCATTGATGCGCAAGGGATCATCACACTCAACAAACAGCCTATGGCTGACCTCGCCACGCTGGAAACCGCGTTAAAGGATGAGACAGTGAAAAATCCCGAGACCGGCGTGCACTTGTACGCCGATCAAGCCGTGGTTTATGCCAAGGTGGCCGAAATAATGGCGACTGTTCAGCATGCGGGCATCACAAAAATAGCTTTCGTAACGGTAGAACAGTAGTCTGCTTGGCTTATGGAAAGCCAGTGTTTATTCCAGGCGAACAGTCACCGCCATTAAATCAAGTAGGTCGGGTTAGCGATAGCGTAACCCGACTTTGCTGCTGTCCGCAAACGGCGGAAGATCTGGCGCACGAGGCATACTTGAAAATGCTGCATGCCTAAACAATCCACGAAATCAACCAGCCGCGCCCTTTCCTTTACCAAATTGTCCGCAATCTGGCGCTGGATCATCTGCGCGCCCTGCCGATCAGTCTTTACCGGCAGCGATTCGGCGCTGCTGGGTTTCTTGGCGACAGTGAACCCAACGCCCGGCTACGCGAAGCTGATCCGGCAGGACCGCCACTGCGTGCTCAAAGTGCAGGCGCTGGTCGTGATTTACGCCCTGATCGCCGTGCCGTTCCGGTCTTACCTGAAGCCGTTGATATTTTTGCTGGCCGCGCCAGTGGCCTGGTGCGGCGCGGTGCGGTTCTGGCGCACTGGCTGGCCGGTTTGCCGCTATCCGTGGAATCCTTGGTCGGCATGATCGCCGCCAGCGGTGTGGTTGTGAACGACAGTCTGGTGCTGCTTGATTACATCCGGGAACGCGGCGATTCTATTTACGGGCAAATTTTCGGCGCTGATTGACAATCCAACTGGAAAAAGGCAAAAAAAGCCCCTGATTAAAGGGCTAGAGAGCATCAGGAATCAATGCAATTTAGAGAGAGCTTTTAAAGAATTACAAAAGCCCCATTCCCATTCCGGATGGGACAACTCATTGTTCTTGAATCGTCCTATGCCAAATGGGCCGGATTTTTTAGCGGAGCATAAGGCTTGATCGAGATTATCGAAAACGCCACAACACTTCAGGCAGCCATCTATTAAGCAATGCACGGAAAAATTATGTGCAGTGCGAATAATAAAAGGCGATTTAGGGACCGATCCGTTCAGAAAAAGCGGATTAACTAAATAGCCATCGATAAAATCTTCAGCTAAATATTCACTATTATCGCCAAGTTTAAACTTATGCATGAGCATAATGATTCTCTTACCTAGAAAGCGCCAAACACATACCTGATAGATGCAGGTAACCCCAAAGTGCTTTCAATTAGCAATTAGAATGCCATAATGACATTTCGGCCAATCTACTGATTTTTATTGTAAATTTAGACAACTAATCAGTGGGGGTTAAACGGGAATTGGTGGTTTTTAGAAAAAATTACCACCAATCCACCCATTCGACAGCGAGACGTATCGGCTTGCGTTTAAAAATAGTGATTCATCATGTTGAGAGTTTTTACTATGGCTGGCGTGGCAGTAGTAAATCTTCCAGAAAAAAAGCAGATAGCTCAGCGCGTCCAGTTACGCCGGATTTCCGGTAAATCGCACGGGCTTGGGGTCGCGTATGGTGCGTTCGCTTGCATTGCGAACATGCGCAATTTCACCATGACTGAGGCCTTTCAACATCAGCAGGCCGACTTCCGCTTCAGCTGGGGTTAATTGCCAACTATCAAACTGCTTTTGAATCTGAACAGCCAAACCCGCAATAAGCTCCCGATTTGCTTCACGCCATTGTTGAGCTTGTTGATTTGCTAAGGCCAGATCCTGGGTCAGCAAATTAATTTTGGATTGTGCAAATTGATAATAAAGCCGACCAAAATAGACAATACCTGTCAGGGAAAGTATCAGAATTAGCAATTCAGCAAGCAAATGTATCCAAGCAACACCATCTCGGTAGTCGCCAAGCAAATCGAGTGTAATCAGTACAAACACAAACAAACTGAGAGCAATAGCCCATTGGCTAAACCGTTTGTTATCGTTAATAAATGCCATAAATAATCGCCTATACGTCGGATGACGGATGCCAGAGCAGCAATTTTAACGCAATATTAGGCTTCACTTAAATTTGCATTCGGCAACTGATCCAGAGAAATACTATGATAAATGATAAAAAAACTTTAAAGGTATGGGAGCCATTGATCCGTATTGGGCATTGGACTTTAGTGATTGCCTTTTTTACGGCTTATTTTACTGAAGATGATTTCATGACTCTCCATGCGTGGGCAGGTTATGTCGTGGGAGCTTATTTGCTCATTCGAATACTATGGGGCTTCGTCGGTGGAAAATACGCGCGCTTCAGTAATTTTGTCTATTCCCCGGCCAAGATTATGGGGTACTTGAAAAATCTGATAACGCGAAAGCCACAGCATTATATTGGCCATAACCCTGCTGGCGGCGCTATGGTAATCGCATTGTTGCTGAGCTTGTCTGCAACTGCCTTTACGGGTTTGAAATTATACGCTGTGGAAGAAAATAAAGGCCCCTTCGCTATATCTGCAATACAAGCCGAGACACAAATACAGGCCTTTAGCCTGATTTCCGTGGCCAAAGCGGAAGAGGACGAAGATGAAGAATCCGAGCTTATTGATAACGAGAAAGAGGCTGATAAGCAAGGTGAAGCGTATTGGGAAGAGTTACATGAGATTTTCGCTAACTTGACGCTATTGTTAGTGTTTTTACACATTTTAGGTGTTGCTATTTCTAGCTATATCGATAAAGAGAAACTGGTTAAAGCCATGTTAACTGGAAAAAAAGACATTGATGACACTTACCAGTAATACACTCATCCATACGGCCAACATTCTCAAGACAAGGAGCTCATTTGAGACATTCTGAATTACATCGCGCACACCGTATTGGGTGGTTACGCGCAGCCGTGTTGGGCGCCAATGATGGCATCGTTTCAACATCGAGTCTTGTGATTGGGGTCGCTGCTGCCCATGCCGACCTTCATGCCATACTGGTAAGTGGGACGGCCGGATGGGTAGCCGGGGCCATGTCTATGGCGGCTGGCGAGTACGTCTCTGTCAGTTCCCAAGTTGATACTGAGCAAGCCGACCTAAGACGAGAAGAACAGGAACTGGCGGAAAATCACCATCATGAAGTGCATGAACTAAAAGCCATCTATATCGATAGGGGACTCAAACCGGAACTTGCCCAGCAAGTTGCAGAGCAACTTATGGCTCATGATGCCTTGACGGCGCATGCACGCGATGAGTTAGGGCTAACTGAAATCACCACAGCCCAGCCCTTACAGGCAGCCGTAGTTTCTGCCCTGACGTTTTCCCTGGGAGCATTGCTACCACTTTTGATGGTTATGGTTTTCCCTTATTTACCTTGGACACAAGCCAATCAAATTATTGTAGAGCTAACAGCATCGGATACCCTGCCGCTGATTGCCACAGTAGGTTCTATTTCCTTGTTATCATTGATGCTGTTGGGCGGACTATCTGCTTGGACCGGTGGCGCCTCTGTGTTTACTGCCATTGCCCGTGTCACGTTCTGGGGCATGTTATCAATGGGAATTACCGCCGGCGTCGGCTTACTTTTCGGAACGGTGATTGGATAACATTTTGCAGTTCTGCCGCAAAATTTAAACGAATGTGGAGAATGCCTATTTGGTAAACAAAGTTATCCTGCTAAAGCCGTAAACAGTTGATAAGCTGGTATGTTCTTATCAGTTAGTTAATCTTTACGGATAATCTGTTGAGGCGACAGTTATTACAACCTACTCAAAGCCACACTGCGCCATTCTACTGCGTCCATATTGAGCTAAGATTACCCTAGCCATGCCGATTAAAAGCGCCAGAATGGCTAACCGCGGCCGAGGCGAGTAGTTAGTTTACGGACGCTTTCCCGTAACACTGCCTGCAAGGGATCATTCTGCTCTGGCTTATTTAGGGCCATGACATTACTATCTGTCACGGCGGCGTTTTTCTTAGGCGGATGGTTGATCTGGGGAGATCTTGACCAGCAGGTTACACCGCTTGCTTCTCTATGTCACACACCAGAAATGATCATACCTCGTGTAAATTATCAATGGGATCTTCACATAGCGTTTCTTTAAACTTTAATAATAAGTAGGAATTTTATGAGGCGATTTATTAGTCTAACGCTAGCTTTAGCCGCGTGCACTGCGCAAGCGACTTCTTTTCAATTAGTTCCTTTGGTTCTCGACAACGGAACCACAATCAAAGGCACTATCGATACGGACGGAACAACGGGCTATTTGACCCAGCCAATATCGTGAACTGGGATATCAACGTCACCCAAACTACAGACATTGTTTATACCGATACGGCCTATACGCCACCAGCCAACGAGGCCACCACCGTGGTGGTAACTTCGCCTCCCGAAGTGAGCGGCGTAATTACCGGCTATTGGTGAAACGGTCTCCCAATACTAACAACTTTGCCGATGGAGGCAGTCTACTCTTCCGTGCAGGGAATGAGGAGCCAACGTCGGTTGCTGTAGCTGATTTTACTAATTACACAGCTTGGTATTATAACGATTCCATTATTGGGGCCGTTGGCGGATGGGTTGATGCATTGGGTATGGTGCTTGGGGCGCCATTGACACTTGCACCGTGTCGCACGAACAGCCGGGATTCCAAAGTGGCGCAACTCGTAAATAGACCGTTCATCAGCAAACACATAAGAAATCTGCTGAGCAATGATATGAAACGGCTATTTTTCATATGAGATTTAACGCATGATCATCGGTAACTTTATATTGGTTTAATCAGATCGGGGCGACAATGTTTCTTGGCCTGCCTATAAGCCATGATGTGCCAATAAGAGAAAGTTCTAGCAAAATCAACCATTTGATTTGCGAAAATGGTCTGAACTTCTGAGTTTCTCCATCAGTTTGCGGACGAACAGGCGCGGCCCGGACAGCCGGTTTTTAAGCCATTCCTTCACGGACTTGAGCCGGGCGATGATATGCCGATGGATGGCGCTGGACTTGATCTTGTGTATGGCCAGTTCCACCAGTTCGTACAACTGCCTGAACCAGCCGAAGGTCATGAGTTGTTGCTTCGAGATGTTAAAGAGCCAGAAGGTGAACGCGGCGATGGGAATTTTGCCGGCATACAGCAGCGTGCCGGAGATGATCTGGCCTGTAGCCATCAGCTTCAGCGCGACGATGCCCAGCAGTTCCACTTGCGTGAACAACGCTAAAAAAATGACCAGCAGCGCATGGCGGTCGAGCCTGGAAATCATGGCCTCGACTTTCTGTAAAATTTTGAGTCCGTGTATAAAGTTATAAACCGGCTCGGCTATCTTGTCCCAGACCAGCTCTTCCAGAACGATATAAATGCCCACCAATAATCCCAAAAAGAGGTCGGCGATTTTGGCGATGAATTTTTTCAACATCATATGATTTCCATAACGCTCGTTGTCAGCGTTCCATTGTATAGCAATTAACTGCAATCAACACCGGGGCAGAGGCGGCATCGGCCTCATCTGCCATTCGGCCGGCCTTATCCGCATTGCGCACTGAAAAGCGCTTCGGCGCGCCTGCTGATCTCTTCATGCGACAGGTCTTCGATGCGCGAAGCCAGATACCAGACATGCCCGAAAGGGTCTTGCAGGACGCCGGTACGGTCGCCGTAAAACTGATCCAGCAAGGGGCTGATGACTTTCGCCCCGGCATCGACGGCCTTCGCAAATTGCGTATCGACATCTTCCACATATAAATACAGGCCGACGGATGAGCCGCCCTGCGCTTGGGGACTGAGCAGCGGGCTTCGGCTGCAGGCTTCGGACAACATGAAAGATGAGTCGCCGATCCTGATTTCCGCATGCCCGATCTCGCCGTCTGGCGTAACCAGCCGGAACACTTCGGCCGCATCGAACGCGCGCTTGTAGAACTCGATGGCTTCAGTTGCGCCTTTAATGCACAGATAAGGGGTGATGCTGTGGTAACCGTTGGGGATGGGATTGACTGTCATGACTGTTCTCCTTCCGAAATGAACATACCGGACCGCTTGATATGGCCGGAAGCGGACGAGGGCAGCTTACGCCAACTCGTCATTATTAATGCCTTAGACCTCATTTCCGGACTTTGTTGCCCTTTTAGTTCGTAAACAAAGGCTACAAGTGATGCAGCGGCAAAACAGTCGTATCGATGGCCTTGCGCAATACGAAACTGGACTGTACGCCGCTGACGCCGTCGATGCGGGTCAGTTTGCCGAGCAGGAATTCCTGATAATGATCCATGTCCGGCACGATCACTTTCAACAGATAATCCGCGGACTGGCCGGTGATCAGGTAGCATTCGAGCACCTCGGGCCAGGCGCTGACAAGGGCTTCGAAGTTTTCGAACCGTTCCGGCGTGTGCAGGTCCATGCTGACCTGAACTACAGCGGTCAGCTTCAGTTGCAGCTTGGCCTGATTCAGCAGGGTCACATGGCGGTCGATGAAGCCGCCGTCTTCGAGCTGTTTGACTCGTCTTGAGCAGGGCGAGGGCGAAAGCCCTATCTTGTCGGCCAGTTCCAGATTGGAAATGCGCGCGTTTTTTTGTATTTCATCCAGAATGCGTCGGTCTGTTCTATCTAGTTTCATAACAATTCAGCAGGGTCGTTTTCGGATTTAGGCAATGGCGGAAATGATTATACAAACAGATGATGATCAGTAAGCAATAATTGCTTAAAAAGCTGTTTTTGCCGGGATATTGGCAATCATTCGCTCAAGCCTTTTCCCTATACTGTGGCTTCATTTAACGATACTTGAGCGAGGAGGCATTATGAATACAGCACAGCGAGCGGTTTTCGATCATCATAAGTACGAGCCTTGTCCAGTCATCAGCCTGCCGCAACGGCAGTGGCCCGACCGGCGGATTGAACAGGCGCCCATCTGGTGCAGCGAGGATCTGCGCGACGGCAATCAGGCGCTGATCAATCCCCTGACCATCGAGCAGAAAACGGCTTTCTTCAAGCTCTTGGTGGAGATCGGCTTCAAGGAAATTGCCGTCGGCTTTCCTTCGGCCTCCCAAACCGATTATGACTTTATCCGCCTGCTGATCGAGCAGCGGCTGATACCGGACGATGTCGCGGTATCGGTGCTGATGCCGGCGCGCGAAGCGTTGATCCGGCGCAGTTTCGAAGCCTTGAAAGGCGCAAAACGGGCCATCATGCATTTTTATAATTCCACGTCCAGAGCGCAGCGCGAGCAGGTCTTCAAGATGGATAAGGACGGCATCATCGCGCTGGCCGTGGACGGCGCGCGCGTGATGAAGGAATGCGCTGCGGCGCAGCCGGAGACCGCGTGGCAGTTTCAGTATTCGCCGGAGAGCTTTACCGCGACGGAACCGGATTTCGCCGTGGAAATCTGCAACGCCGTCGCCGATGTCTGGCAGCCGACGCCCGAGCGGCCGATTATCTTCAACCTGCCGTCGACGGTTGAAGTCTCGACGCCGAATGTCTACGCCGACCAGATTGAATGGTTCAGCACGCATATCCGGCATCGCGAGGCGGTCATCATCAGCCTGCATACCCACAACGACCGGGGCTGCGCCGTAGCGGCCGCCGAACTGGGGCTCATGGCCGGCGCCCAGCGCGTCGAAGGCACGCTGTTCGGCAACGGCGAGCGCACCGGCAATGCCGATATCATGGTCATGGCCATGAATCTGTACAGCCAGGGCGTCGATCCCGAGCTGGATTTTTCCGACCTGGGCTCGATCAGCCGCCAGGTCAGCCAGTTAAACCAGATTGCCGTGCATCCGCGCCATCCCTACGCGGGCGACTTGGTGTTCACGGCTTTTTCGGGCAGCCATCAGGATGCGATCAAGAAATGCCTGGAAGCCCGCCGGCCGGGGCAGCCGTGGAACGTCGCCTATCTGCCCATCGACCCGGCCGATGTCGGGCGCGATTACCAAGCGGTCATCCGCATCAACAGCCAGTCCGGCAAAGGCGGCGCCGCTTATATCATCGAGCGGGAACTGGGCTTGCAATTGCCGCGCTGGCTGCAGATTGAATTCAGCCAGATCGTGCAGCGCCGGACCGAAGCAGAGGCCCAGGAGATAAGCGCGCAGCAGCTGGTGACCTTGTTCGAGCAGACCTATCTTGCCGTGCAGCCGGTTTACCAACTGGCTGGATTTCATCTCGATCACGACCGGCATGAGACGATTTCTGCGCGTCTGGTTTCGGGCGCAGGCGAGATAACGGTGGCAGGAACCGGCAACGGCGCGCTGGATGCGTTTGTCAACGCGCTGGAACGGCAGTTGGGTCAGGTTATCGAAATCACCGACTATCACGAGCACGCCATAACGGCTGGTAGCGATGCCAAGGCGGCTTGTTATGTTAGGCTCAAATACAACGGCGGGGCGCATACCGGCATAGCCTGCCATGACGATATCGTTACCGCTTCGCTGAATGCCGTTTTAAGGCCTATCCGTTAGGCTTTCGGCTGCTGCCGGTAGTCTGTCGGCGAGCAGCCGAAGCGCTGCTTGAATGCGCGGCTGAAGTGCGACAAATCGTTGAAGCCCCAACGGAAGGCGATGTCGGAAAGCCGATGACCGGCATGGATCGGATCAATCAGGTCTTTCCGGCAGTTTTCGAGCCGCCGCTGCCAGACATAGCGCATCAGGGAAGTGTCTTCGTCCTTAAACAAATCATTGATATAGCGCGGCGACAAGCCGACGCCGCCGGCGATCCTCGCGGTATCGATATCCGGGTCGGCAAGATGGCGTTCGATGAATGCCTTGACTCTGTTCAATGCGATGGAACGGCTTCTGGACACGTTGAAGTTTGCCGGGCGCACGGAGGCCAGCGCCAGCGTCAACAGATCAAGGGAATGCTCTGCCAGCGCGGAAAATTCCTGCGCATTCAGTTGGCCGGTCTGGCTCGCCGCAGTGCGGATGAAATTGGCAGCCACGGAACCGATGCCTTTATTGCCGGGGATGCGCAGCGCCGCGCAGTGCTCAATGCCGGCTATTCTGTCCCTGAGCATCGGCCGCGGGACCGAAACGATCAGTTTCGAGAAGTGCTGCGGGCAGTGTATGCGATGGGGCAGCGTGGCGTCGTAAAGCGTCATATCCCCCGGCTGCAGAACAACGGTTTTGCCGTTTTGCTCCAGCAGGTAGCCGCCTGAGAGCAGGACGACCGCAAAGTAGGCATCCTGACTGACCAAATGCGGCTCGCGCGGCAGCCGCTCCAGGCAAATGGCGCTGGACCGTATGGCGGACAGGCGCAGATTCTGCCACGGGTATATCGTCATTTCATTGAACAGGCTGCCGTCGGCCGGCGGTGTGACTTCGACATTGGCATATTCCCGCCCTATCACTTCGCGCAGCCATTCATGCCGCTTTCGCACCGGCAGATCAGCGGTCGATAGCTTGATTCCCTGCGTCATGCCTGAATCTTTTGAGGGCTCCGAGGCTATCGGGCTATGAATATCCATAATCAAAACTCCTAACTGATGTTACGCAGTAAGTTGAATTCAGATCGGTTTAGCAAAGTGTCGCTAGCGCGACGGTTTGGTTTAATCGGGTTCTCGCACCCGAAGGCGAGTTCCTTTTCTTTGCGCGGCCAAAGAAAAGGAACCAAAAGAAAGGCCGCCCGGTTGCCGCTTGCATCCTGCGCTCCTCGCTTTTAACAGGGGTTGCCAAAAGGGACTCCTGTCCCTTTGGCAACGCGCGGCCTCCCTGCCGCGCCCCTGCGGGCCTAATCTGTTAAAAGCTCCGGTGCTCGGCGCGGCAAACGGGATAAAATCGTCTGTGCGTAACATCAGCTCCTAATACAGAAACTGCTTTTGCCAATATTAGAGGCAAGCGCGTCGCGTGTAAACGGCCTATTGCCGTTCCAGTCAAACAGTTGTTCCGTCCAAGGCAGGCGCGTGATCGGCTGTGTATTTATACTGAAGAAACAGCACGAATTTAAATGAATAGGGCAGAACATGAGGCAATTAGGTATGGATCAGGATTCAAGACATGCGGGCAATGTGCTTTTAATCAGAGGCGCCGTTTTATGGCTGCTGGCGGCGTTGGTGCTGGCGTGGTGCATGGTGGGCATGAATTTAGGCATGTCGCCGCTCAAGCTGGTTTTTCAGGGCAAGATCACGCGCTTGCTGCAGGCGCATCTGGATTTTCTGTTAATGAGCGCGCTGCTGTTCGGCTTTTACGCGGCCAAGGTGCCGCTGCCCTGGCATGTGCGCTGGGCCATGGTGGTCGGCGCATTCACCAATCCGAGCCTGTTTCTTCTGCAGGCCGTATTTCCGGTACTGGATGCGCCAGTTCCGGCCGAAGGACTGTTGCCGGCGGCTTTTCGCCTGTTTCTGATGATGAGTATCACCATTACGAGTTACGGGTTTGGCAGGGGCGCTGTGATTATTTTATTGTCTACATTCAATAGGAATAACTTCGGCTTGGAAAGCTCAGGCAGGGCTTCCGGGTTCAGGGGAATGTCAAACGAAGGCAAGGAAGCAATACTGGCGAAGCAGTTGCCGGTCAGGTCGGGAAACAGCAATCTCTCTTAAACTATCCAGCTTCCGGGAACTCAACCTGAGCCAAGCGTTGCAGGAACAGTTCCTGGCACAAGCCGCGGTGATGCAGCTCTTCGCGCAGTTTCTCAATGCGCTGGGCAGCGACGCTGTTTTCGCAAAAGCGATAACTGACGATGATCAACAGTTTCGCTTCAGAGCGCCGAAATGCCAACAAGGCGATTAAGTCCAGAGTCGCTTGATCAACCCATTGCGCGTTATCGATAATTAGGATAAAGGTCGAACCGGTACTTATATTCTCAAAAAATTCGGCGGCCTCTCTCAACATGCGGCGCGTATTGTTTTGGGAGACTTTTGGAATGATGGCTGCAAGTTTGTCATCGCTCAACAGATTCGACATCTGGAAGAGCCAGGTCGGGGCAGTCTGTTCCAGACGCTCAATCAATGTTTTTCCGGAAGGCTCTCGGCAACGGCGTTCCAAGGCCTCCAATAAGGGCAGGAAGGGTTCCGCGGTCCCGTGCAGTTGCACGCCCCGGGCACGGAGTACGGCCAGGTTGGGGGATATGATTCTGGAAAGGAACATATCGATCAGGGTAGTTTTGCCCGCGCCGCGCTCACCGCTCAGAAAAAACAGGCATCGCTCTTTTCTAGCCGCCTGATGAAAGGCTCGCTGAAGCAGATCCAATTCCGAAAGGCGTTCAATCCAGGCCGGTGAAGGCTCAATTTTAGGTTGGTAATGCAAAAGGATAACATTGTCATGAGGCCGATTAACGGCGACATCGGCCAGAAAACGGTAGCCCCGCCTGTTGACCGTTGATATAAAACGTGGTGTTTTGCAATCGTCCTGCAAAATATTGCGCAAGGAATTAACGGCCAGCCGTAATGCCGAATCATCGACAATCCGGCCATCCCACACCGCATTGAACAACTCTTCCCGCGATATTAACTGACCTGTGTGCTGCAGGAAATAAAGCAATAAGCGGTAAATCTTGGGCGGCAAACTGACAGGCGTTTCACCATCCCACAGTAGTTGACTAGCCATTTCTAGACGAAACGAGCCAAATTCATAGATAGAATCTTGATCCATTGACACAAGCATAAAAAGCCTGAATAGAATAATTCCAGACTCTAACACAAAAATAACAAATTGCTAACAACTTGCAGATGTGGCCTGAGTATACTGGCGTTAATTAAAAAAATTAAGTTGTTTTTAAGTTGTTTTTAAGGTGCGGTACGATCAACGTACTGAAACCAGGTGGAATTGCTGGAATTGGAGAAGTAAAAAATGGAGACGATGTTGAAAAAGCTTTTTTCAATCGAGTGCTTCCATTGGCTTTACTTTGTGGCTGGATGCCGGAGACGTTAAAAAATATAAAAGCCAAACTCGCCGCGAGGCGGGGACGGAAAGCTACGGGTCTTTAATTAAAGGTTAATGATAAAAGACGGCTGGGTTGCAAATTATTTTTCAACATAATTTGTAGTATTTTGGAATTTATAATAATGAAAAAACAAGCTTATTTTTTGGGAGCAGCCGCATTAACGCTGGCATCTGTTACTTTTACCCCAAGCGCGGGCGCCGCGATCGTTAGTGCTAACAGTGAAGGATATGGGCTCTTTGTAAATCTGGATGTTCTAAACTCAAACTTGCTGTCAGTAACAACACCTGCAGGTATATCGGGAACAGCTCCGGCGCCATATAGTCTGAATAACGCGCTTTTAGATCTTAATGCTGGCGCCACTATACTAGGAGTTCAAGCTCATGCCTCAGCCGATACAATTAATGGATCGGCGAATTCCAATGTTGATGGATCGGCCGGCAGTAAAACCACTGGCGCGTCCGGTGGCGTCGAAGATTTAAACATCAATGTTGATCTGTTGTCGATTTTGGGTCTTGAAAGCCTGCTTGAGCTGGATAATTTGACTTTAAGCTCCAGCGCCGAGATAACGGGGGATTATGGCAACCTGACTGCCTCAGGAGGCGCTAATATCACATCGCTAAGCTTGAGCATATTAGGTCAGGATATCCAAGTTGACGCCAATGCCGGCGCAAATTCCTTCATTGATTTAAATGCACTTGGACTCATTGGCGCCACTTTAATTCTCAACGAACAGATAGCGGATTGCTCCGATTCTTTTTGTTCAATGACGGTCAATGCGCTGCGCTTATCCTTAAATGGTCTAGCCGGCTTATTTGACACCGACATCATCATCGGACACGCCTATGCGGAAATGTCGGCTGAGAATATATCAGCCGTTCCCGTGCCTGCGGCAGTCTGGTTATTCGGCTCGGCAATGGTTGGGCTAGCCGGTTTCTCGCGCCGTAAAACAAGCGCTTCAGAGGCTTGATCCGGTCAATTAGAAATAGCTCGAAAGGGGGCGCAATGCCCCCTTTTTTAATGGCGCATCAACCTGATGAAACACGCTATAGCTTCTGATTACACATTCTTTAAGCTCATTGGACCGTGATCATTTGGGGACGGATTAAAGCGCCTACAGCGGCCCCGACAGTTCCAGCAGGCTGACCACGTTCATCCTGATGGCCAGACGGGTCAGTTCGATATCACTGGCGACGCCCAGTTTTTTCTTGATCAGGTAATGGCAGTTCAGCACGGTTTTTGGGCTGATATGCAGCAGGCGGGCGATGTCTTCGGTCGGGCGCGCTTCGGCCAGCAACCGCAGAATCTCGAATTCACGCACGGTCAGGTCTTCCAGCGCGATGCGATCGGCCCCCAGCTTTTCCAGGGCAAGCGCCTGGGCAATGTCGGCGCTCAGCGTGTGGCGGCCGGCATGGACGTCATAGACGGACCGGATCAGGACATCGGGCGCACTGCTCTTGGTGACGTAGCCTAATGCCCCAGCCCGCGCGGCCTGAACCGCAAATCCCGGATGCTGGTGCATGCTGAAAACCAGGATTCTGGCATCGGAACGGCGCTGCCTGATGCGTGCGATAACCTCAAACCCGCCCTGGCCGGGCAGCGAAAGATCCATGATGACCAGATCGGGATTGCATTCCTTAAAGCGGGCATAGGCCTCCAGGCCGTCAGCCGCCTCCGCGACAATCTCCAGTCCAGGTTGCTTTGCCAGCAGCGAGCGGTAGCCTTCGCGGACGATGGCGTGATCGTCTACCAGCAAGATCCTGATGTGCGACGAGACCGTCATGCCGGAGCTCCTGTCGCAGGCTGCAACGGCAGCCATGCCCGGACCATCAGTCCGCCGGTCTGGATCGGAGCCAGTGTCAGCTGACCGCCCAGCGCCGTCACGCGCTCGCGCATGCCGAGCAGGCCGATGCCGGAACTGTCTTCAAACGGCAGTTTATCGGCGATGCCGTCGTCTTCTACCTGCAGTTCTACAAGTCCACCAGACAGCTTGATCATGACTTTCGCGTTGGCGGCGCCCGAATGCTTGGCGATATTGGTCAGGCATTCCTGCACGATGCGGAAGATGTTGACAGGCACGGGCTCGGGCAGTTGGCCAAGATCGCCGTCGATGGTCAGCTGATAGTGAATTTTGCCGCCGTTTCGGGCATTCCAGCCGGCTATCAGGCTGTTCAGCGCGGCCGACAGTCCCAGTTCATCAATATCCATGGGCCGCAATCGCAGCAGCATGCCGCGCAACAGATCCATCATGTGGCCGGTAATGCGGGCGATGTTTTTGCCTTCGGGAACCAGCGCAAGGCAGTCCTGTTCCGCCGTCTGCATCATGGAGGCAGTGACGGCGTTGATGGCGGCCAGACATTGGCCGAACTCATCGTGCAGCTCGCGCGCCAGATAGCGGCGCTCTTCCTCCTGGATGGTCAGCAACTTCAGGGCCAGCATCCGGCGCTCGGCGAGCAGCTGCTGCTGGCTGGCCGCCAGTTGATTGATGGCTTGGCCGGTACGCTGCCATTCGGCCAGCTCGAAAGCGGGCAGGCGGGCAGACAAATTTCCATTGCTCATGTTTTCCAGGCCGGCAACAATCACTTGCGCCGGCCGCAAGGCGCGGTTCACCGTGACATAAACCAGCAGGCAAAGGGCCAGCACGGTTGTTGCGGACAGTCCCATCAGGCCGCGAAGCTGTTGCCAGGCGCTGGCGATCTCGATTTCGGCGCTGGGCGCGACGATGACGTCGCCATAAACATGGTTACGGAAGGCAACCTGGCGCATAGTCTCAAAACCAGGCTTGAACGTCCACCGGTAAATGTTTTCGAACCAGTCCGGCCCGCTTTGGGCAGAGGTATTGCCGCCGCTGCAAACACTGCGGACCTGATCCCCGACTGCCGGTATGAACCACACGCAAGCGCCGGAGATGGCGCCCATCTGTTGCCATAGCCCCAGATCAGGGAAGCGCGCCGTGTGATCGAAGCCCGCATTGATGCGCAGCAGCTGCAATTCCAATTGTCTGCCTATTGAGTCAGCCTTTGAACGGGCCTCATGCCGGAATTCCTGATCGGCCTGATACAGCATCCAGGTTGTCGTTGCGATCAGGCAGGCAAAGCCGATCAGGATGATGCGCGATAGCAAATGAAGTTTCAGATTCATAGTAATGTCGGATGAGCTTTTTTGCTGACCATCAGGCGGTTTGAGGCACGGTGCGTCTTTGCTCGCATTTTATGCGCCTGTGGCCGGTATGGAAAGCTGCCTTGATAAGGTCGGGCAAATTGCCCGTTTTTAGCGGGCAACGATCGGGTTACTGGCATGTGCATGCCCATTAATCTGGCAACTGCCGCCAAGGCAGGTTTTCAAGAGGAGAAAGATGATGAAATTAATAAGCGTGCGTTTAATCTCAGTATGGGTAATGCTGAGTATGGGGCTGGTTTTCAGCGGGGCCGTTCACGCAAGCGTCCGCATAGCGGTTTTGAATTTCGAATTGAACGATATAACTTCCATGCCCAATACGCCGGACGAGCTTGTGCGTACGGCTACATTCAGACCGTTGCTTGAACAGGCGATCAGCCGGGCCGGTGACTACGAAATCATTCATATCACTATCAGTGAACAGGCGGCTGCCAATGCCGGGTTCGGCTATCTTTTCAAATTCCACGATGTTGCGGCCGCGCTGGCCAGGCAGTGGAATGCCGACTGGGTCGTGGTCGGGCAGCATAGCAAGCCCAGCTTCCTGTTTTCTTATTTGATGGCGTATCTGGTCAATGTGAAAGAACCCGATCTCTCAGCAAGATACGCTATCGAGCTGAAAGGCACGCATGAGAAGGTGACGAGGCGCGGAATCGATGCGTTAGCGAAAAAGATTCATGCTTCGATCAATCGGATGTGAATGCCGATGGGCTGTGCACAAGATTAAGCCGACTCTGGCCGCACTCCTGATCTACGGTAACAAATAGCGGGAATCTGTCCGCTGAGCATTTTTGTGGCCCAGCTTGACTATAAGCCAAACTGAACTATTCTCAGATTAACCCGATTAACTTGTCCGTAAGATCACAGGAGTGTATCTCAATGTTAAAAAAGATTTCCCCTTTATTATTGCTCTGCTCATTTGAGCTGTGCGCCGATCCTGGGCCCTTAAAGGCGCCCGGAGGCTCCACTGGCTCCGTAGATCCCGTAGCACCTGTAGAAGCGCAGCTTGTGGCAATTGATGATAGTGTCACCGTAATGCCAAATAATGTTGATTCTGTGACTGGCGATGTGATGGCAAATGACATGAATGGGACAACTGTTTACCTTAACAATTCGCCAGCCAGTGATTATGGCACTCTACTTTTAAACTCTGACGGTAAATTTACTTATACATTGTATAAAAATGCCCCCAGCATCAATAAATTGTTGGCTGGTGAAGTTGTTACTGATCCTTTTTCCTATACCCTTATCGACCAGTATGGCCAAAGCGCCACTGCGAAATTGAATGTTACTATTATCGGCAACCCGGTCGGTGCTGATGGCAATACCATTTTTGAACAGCCGAAGGATGAGCTTTACGACAATGTGGATGTTGAATTTAATGACCGTTCTGCCGATGCAACACCTCTTAATTCCACCAGAAACATTAAAGGGCATTTGCTTCATTCGGAAGATAAAGATTGGTTTTTCCTACACAGTGCCGGTAACGAAATTATCAAGCTTGCCGTTTGTCCACAGGGCAGCAGTTGTTTCGGCAAGAAAAGCTGGGTGTTGTATGTATTTGACAGCACTTTGCTACAGCCTGAGATGGAAGAACTGAGTTTTCCGTTTCAACGTTGGGTGACCGAGACTGGCGGTACCAAAGACATACTTGGAAATACAATTCTGGATAATAGTTGGGCGGGTAGCTCAAACCACATGTATCTGGCTTACAGGTATGGCCTCTTCGATGGAGCTCTCATCGGTATAGTCGATCCTTGTTATGATACGACTAATTCTGTTGAAATCGGTGTTCCTCCAGGGGAAAGAGATTACATGATTGCTATTTCCTCGCCTCTAAAAGGAGATGCAGACAAAGAAGCCGAATGTGGTCAAGGGTCGGTTGTTTTACGTAAACCTGGATTCCCTGTAATTGGTTTGGATTCAAAAGGGGTGGCTAAAAGCTATGGAACTACACAGGAATATGTTACAGCTTTCCCTTTTAGTGATGATCAATACACTATCAATGTAACTAGCACTGGTCTCGATCCATTATCGTCATCACTCCATCCTTTATTATCAACATCGGCAGTTGAAAAGTCGTCGACATTCAATGGCTCTGTCGGCGAACTGGATATCCCTAAAGTCAAGGTTGATGGCAAGTTCTATGAGGCGCGCTTAGTACGGCAAGGCCCAGCATCAGGTGATACCTATAATTTCGCTCTATCAGCGCTTAATGAACTTGGCGCTGGAGAGGTTGCCGATCCATTCCAGGCCACGTATAACCCGGCTAACCAACAAGTGTTAATCCCTCGCGTGACCGATGCCGGCAGCGGCAATGCTTTTTCTGTCGTTATGCAATATCATCCGCCGGTTAACGGTATTGCCGAATGGCTGGAAGCGATTGCTATTACGCCTATCAAATAGCCTGTAGACGGACGATATAGCCCCTTGCCTCAGCAGTTTTCTAAGATGTCTCGGAGAGACTGTTTTATTTGACTGCTTGAGGCAATTGCCTCAAACAAAAGATAAGCCTGTTTTGGTAGTGGGTTAAATCTGTAATTTGGCATGAATATCCAAGCCAAATTCAACCTTGTTAATCAGTAATCCGATGACCGTATCATGCAGGGTTTCCAACTTTGAGAAGCAGATTGT